>CASEST010000084.1 GCA_949290725.1 uncultured bacterium | reverse complement strand
TTTTACCTTTAAAATAAGCATCGCGTAATCGATGTTATAATTTCGACCAATCTCTTTTAAAATATCCTTATTAAAAGATTGAATACCGATACTTATTCTATTAACATGATATTTTTTAAATAATCCTAATTTTTCATCATTAATGTCCTCAGGATTGCATTCGATAGTGAATTCACCATTAAATTTGATGAGCTTTGATAATCTTTTCAAAATAAAATCAAGATTATAATAACTTAAAATAGAGGGAGTGCCTCCCCCTATGTAAATAGTTTTAAATTTTCTAAATTTTTTTTGAACCTTATCAATATCCTTGATTAATTCGCTAACATATTTATCAACGAATTTATCAAAAGCAATGAATTTAATAAAATCGCAATATGGGCAAATATTTTTACAAAAAGGAATGTGAATATATAAACTATTGATTTTCCTTTTTTTCATCTTTTTCTTCTTCAACTTCTTTGAACGCTTGCTCATCAACATCGACCAAATATCGATCCATGGTTTCCTTAGCAATCTCTTCTTCTGATGGCTTTTCTTCTTTATGATTTTTGTTTAAGATTCGATGAATTAAAAAAGCAATTCCGCCAATAACTGCACAAACTAAGACCAACGCGACAAGAATAACCCATGGATTATTCGAAAACCAATCTTCTAATACTATTAACATTAAACTCTCCTACTTATTTCTTTTCACAGGGATATAAATAAACTTATTTTTTAAAAGTTCTTTTCTATAATATCCCAAATAAACTAAATTATCCATAGAACTTCTTGCAGTTTCATATGCGCAACCAACTTCTTTTTTATATTGCGCAATAGTATAAGCCATGCCAACTGTACAATGTCTAGCATAAAAATATGCTTGACCATGCGATAAATTAGGATTTATTTCTAGTAAATGTTCTTCTAGTCTTTTTGCATCGCTTTCACTTAATCCCGTTGGTAAATTATCAATTGCAACATTTTGAATCATATTAACTTGATTTTCTTCAACATTAATTTGAGAATTTTTAACTTCTACTTTTTCTTCCAAATCGGATAAATCAGGCATTATATTCGTATTCGTTTTATCTTCCTCAAAAATTTCTTTGTGAATTTCATTGCTCTTCGCCAAGTTTAAAAGTTTAAAAGAGTGATCAACAATTTCATCACATTTTTTTAACAAGAAATCTAACAAATATGTTAAATCCAAAGATTTTTGTGATTCTAAAATATATTTCTCTAACTCTTCTTTAGATTCTAATAAACACTCGAAATTAATCGTAGCACCAACTTCATCCAAACCTTGATTAGCTAAAACTTGCTTTAAAGTTAAAATTGAAATCTCTTCGCTATAAATTTCTAAAGGTTTTACATAATATACATAATATAAAGCACAAACTGCTTTTGAAACCATTCCAAAACTCTGATCATTTAAAAACAAAATTAAATCGTTCATCGACTTATCAATCGAACTTGTTGGAATGCCTAAATATAATTTATTAATTACTGATTTTGACAAACTATTATTTATTTCATCAGTTCTGAAAGTGTTTACTGTAGTTCCTTGAATGATGCTCAAATAATTTTTAAAGGTATCTTTGTCAAAATCTTTTAAATAATTATTTTCGATATTTTCTAAAGATAGATAATAATGATACACAACCATTAATTCTGGCGAAATTGAACTAATATTTTTGTTTAAAATACGATTTAAAGAAACCTCATCTAAACTTAAATTATAAATTTTTGCAATAGTTTCGAGTATATCTTTATAAGCTAGTCTCTTATAAGACTCATTGGTTTTATTCACTACTAAGCGTAAATATTGTGAATAAAGTTTCATTAATTTACGTTCAACATTATTAATACGATTATTAATAGCAGGCGTTAAGCAAAGAGAATAATTGCTTCCTGTAATATGTCTTAATTTTGTTAAAACCTGAAAATGATTACGATACTCTAAAACCGTATTCCAAATCGCATCTATCATTGGGGTTTTCATATATTCAGCAACTTCTTTTTTGGTAGCGTAAACATCATTGCTGAATTTAATTGCTAAATCATTATTGGCCATAAAAATCCATCCTTACTTAATTATTATAAACTATAATAAAAAATTTGATAATGGAAATTTACTAAAAATCTACTAGAAAACTACTTACAATCTACTAATATTATAAAATTAACACTTTTTGATAGAAATTAATTATTTTTATCATCATCAATATTTAAAACTGACATAAAAGCTTCTTGAGGCAATTCAACACTGCCTACCATTTTCATTCTTTTTTTGCCTTCTTTTTGTTTTTCTAATA
>CASEST010000083.1 GCA_949290725.1 uncultured bacterium | reverse complement strand
GGAAACCTTTTTAATATCGGACACTCTTCATCTATCGGATATCGTGTACGAGTGCACTCAATTCTATTTCTTTTCAATTCTTTTGAAATAGAAGTTGGATCACAACCAAGTTCCTCAGCAATAGCTACACATGTCATTTTCTACGAAATACAAGAAGAAATGGTTTTCCTATCTTCTAAGTTGAAGTGTTTATACTTCATAAAAAAATTTGGCTAGAAAGTTACATATATAATACATTATTTTTTAACAGACTTAATTCCGGTTTTGACTAGAAAGCGGAATTTAAAATTTTAATTAGCTAGATAAATATTTAACTAATAGTTTGTGTTTATAAAATGTCGTTTTTTTGGTATAATTAATAAGATTTTATGGAAAATAATGAATTATATAACGCAAGTAGTATTGAAATATTAGAAGGTCTTGAAGCTGTAAGAAAAAGACCAGGGATGTATATTGGTAGTACCGATACTTATGGACTTCATCATTTAGTTTGGGAAATTATTGACAACTCGGTTGATGAAGCATTGAATGGTTTTGGAAATAAAATATATGTAACAATTCATAAAGACAATTCGATTACAATAGCTGATGAAGGAAGAGGAATACCATGTGATGTTCATAAAAAAAGTGGATTGCCAGCAATTCAACTAATTTTAACGACTTTACATAGTGGTGGAAAATTCAATGATAATGCTTATAAATCAAGCGGTGGCCTTCATGGAGTCGGTAGTAGCGTGACAAATGCACTAAGTGAATATATGGATGTTACTGTTTATCGCGATGGTAAAATTTATAATATCTCATTTAAAAATGGTGGAAAGCTTAATCAACCATTAAAAATCATTGGTCAAAGTGCAAAACATGGAACATCGACTACTTTTAAACCTGATTCAAAAATTTTTAAAACAACTGATTTCAGTTATGAAAGAATATACCGTCACCTTCAGGAGTCTGCTTTTTTATTAAAAAAAGTTCATTTTTATCTAATTGATGAAAGGGACGGAAAAAAAGATGAATTTTATTACGAAAACGGAATTAAAGAATATATTGAAGAATTAGCCGTTGGCAAAAAGAATTTAGGTGATGTTGTTTATTTTGAAGATACCGTTGATAATATTAAAATTGAGATAGCATTGGAATATTTTTATGATGATTATATTGAAAACATTAAATCATATGTAAATAATGTCCGCACAATTGATGGTGGAACTCATGAGATCGGATTTAAATTAGGCATTACTAGGGCAGTTAATGATTATATAGAAAATAATGGTCTAGCTAAGAGCAAAATAAAATTAGAAGGCAGCGATATTCGTGAAGGGATTATTGCGATAATTTCTGTAAGGATTCCAGAGAATATATTGGAATTTGAAGGACAAACAAAAAGTAAGTTAGGTACTCAAATTGCTCAAACTGTTATAAACAACTATTTTTACACAAAATTTTCTTATTTTTTAAATGAGAATAAAGATTTTGCTGTTGCTTTAGTTAAAAAATGCCAGGATTCTCAAATGGCAAGATTAGCTGCTAGGAAGGCAAAAGAAGAAGCTCGTTCTAAGAAAAAAAGCATCAAAGAACAAATTATTCTTTCTGATAAATTAACTCCAGCGCAATCTAAAGATTTTAAAAATAATGAATTATTCATTGTCGAAGGAGATTCTGCTGGTGGTACAGCTAAAAAGGGGAGGGATCCTCGATATCAAGCTATTTTGCCTTTAAGAGGGAAACCATTAAATACTGATGGATTATCAATTGATAAAATATTGCAAAATCAAGAATTTGCTACAATTATAAACACTATTGGAGCAGGTGTTGGTAACAATTTCGACATAGAAGATATTCACTATGGAAAAATAATTATTATGACTGATGCTGATACTGATGGAGCGCATATTCAAACTTTATTATTAACATTCTTTTATAATAATATGAGACCTTTAATAACCGAGGGACATGTTTTTGTTGCAGTTCCGCCTTTATATCGCGTTCATAAGACTGAAAAAGAGAAAGTTATTGAAAAGTATTGTTATAATGATAATGACTTAGAGGAAGCGAAAAAGTTTGTTGGTACTGGTTATTCTATTTCTAGATATAAAGGACTTGGGGAAATGAGCGATAAACAGTTAAAGTACACAACTATGGATAAAGAACATAGGGTTTTAATGAAGGTTTCGATTAATGATCCTTTAATCTGTGCTAATAAAATAAATATTTTAATGGGCGATGATGCATCAAAAAGAAGAAAATGGCTCGAAGAATATATTGATTTTAGTGAACGTGACAATTTCATAAAGGAGCTTAAATAATGGCATCTAAAAAAAATAATAATGAGGTAATAAAAGAGAATATAGTAAGTGAATCGCTTGATGATTTAATGAGCGATCGTTTTGCTGTTTTTGCCAAGTATGTCATACAAGATAGAGCTATTCCTGATGTTAAAGACGGCTTAAAACCTGTTCAGAGAAGAATTATTTATTCAATGTTCACTAACAATAACACTTTTGAAAAACCTACTAGGAAATGCGCAAAAATTGTCGGTGATGTTATGGGGCGTTTTCATCCACATGGTGATAGTTCAATTTATGATGCCCTGACAAGAATGTCTGAGTCTTGGAAAATGAGCGAACCATTAATTGATTTTCAAGGAAATAATGGCTCTATAGATGGCGATCCGCCAGCTGCATATCGTTATACAGAAGCAAGATTGTCTTTATTTTCGAACATTCTTATTAAAAATATAGAAAAAAATACAATTGACTTTACTTTAAATTTCTCTGATGAAGAATTAGAACCAATTGTCTTGCCTGCATATGTTCCAAATCTATTTATAAATGGTAGTGAAGGTATTGCTGTTGGTTTAGCTACTAAG
>CASEST010000082.1 GCA_949290725.1 uncultured bacterium | reverse complement strand
TTAGATATTATTTAACAATTAAAGAAGAAAAAGGAAAAGAAGTACCATTAGGTATTTTTGAAATAGATGAATATGATGAAGAGAATTTAGATATATATGAAGGCTATCCAACTCATTATTATAAAAAAGAGCTTGAAGTCGAACTCAATAATAAAAAAGTTATTGGAATGGTTTATATAATGGATCCAAATATAAGAAACGTTATGCCTCCTAGCAAATATTATTTAGAAACTTGTTTAGAAGGATATAAAGACTTTAATTTTAATACTAAATATTTAATTGATGCATATAATGAATCAATTAATAAAAAATAATTATTTTATTTTTTATTTAAAAATATATTGGTTTTATTAAAAGTTTAGATCATTTATTTAAGGATTAAATTAACTATTAGATAACGCATTTAAATATTATAATAATAAAAAATTAAATAGGTTGATAAGATATATGTATTTTCAAAAATTAATCGAAGATTTTAAAAAAATAGAAGAAGTTGAAGCTTTAGCTTTAGGTGGATCAAGGGCCTCATCTAACTATGATGAAAAATCTGACTACGATCTTTATGTTTATGTTAAAAAAATTCCTCCTTTAGAAATAAGAAAGGCTATTTTAGAAAAATATTGTAAATATATTGAACTTTCTAATTCCTATTGGGGATTAGAAGATGATTGTACATTTAAAGACGATATTGATATCGATATTTTATATCGAAAGTTGGATGATTTTTCTAAAAGTATTTCGATGGTAGTTGATGATTGTGTTGCTTTTAATGCTTATACTACTTGTTTATGGCACAATTTAAAAACCAGTAAAATTCTTTTTGATAGAAATGGACGCTTAAAAGCATTAAAAGACAAATATAATGTAGATTATCCTGAAGTATTAAAGAAAAATATAATAAAAAGAAATATTAACTTAATTACTGGTAAGCTTCCTTCATATGATAAACAGATTAAAAAGGCTGTCGCTCGTCATGATTTAATAAGCGTTAATCATCGTTTAGCAGCATTTTTAGAAACTTATTTTGATGTGATTTTCGCTTTAAATGGTCATACTCATCCAGGTGAAAAAAGAATGCTATCCTATGTTTTAAAAGAATGCAAGATCTTGCCAAATAATTTTGAAAGCAATATTAATAAATTATTTATATCAATTTTTAAAGATGATAAAGCATTTTTAGATACTTTAGATAATATGATAGTAGAACTTAAAAAAGTAATAGAATTATCTATATAAATTATTATTTTTATAACTGATTATAGAAATAGTTAGTGAGTGAATTCCAATAATAATCGTAACAATTCCAGCAATTACTCCAAATATTCCATCAGCGATATTATTTGGAGAATTATTTGCCATCAATAAAGCGTTTTGAGTATTGACGATTGCAAATAATGCAACTGAAAAACTTAGTGAACGAAAAGCTAAATTAAGCGGATTATCTTTTATAGATTTTTTAAATAAATTTTTAATTGCTAAACTTAATTCAACAAAAGAGAAAAAAGCGATTGTTATCGCTAAAATTAATGAATAAGATTTAGTTTGGTTTTCTATAAAGAATAGGGATATTGAATAAAATGTATAAGTTATTCCTATTAAAATAATAAAAGTAGATGTAATAATCGGAGCAATTAGATTATTCTTTTTGATATTTTTTAAATATATATTTTTGCTTAAACCAATAAAAATATTATCGATTCCGCTTAAACAATATAAAAAAAGAAAGGTAAATGTTCCGAAAATAATCTTTAGTATTCCCCAAATATAATTATATATTATTCCAAGGGTTACTATTAATAAGTGTCTTTTTTCTTTATCTTTGAGTATATTTATTAGTTCCCTCTTAAATTTATTTAATTCTAATATGTTATCTAACTTAGTAAAAGATTTTGTTTTTAAAAATCATTAAATATTTTCATTAATTTATAACTTAAAGTTCTTAAATCTAGTTATTAGTAGATTTTTAGTAGTTTACAAGTCGTTTTATAGTAGTAATTTATTTTTAATTTATTAATAAGAAATAAAAAATCTTGACCTAAAGTTGACTTTATGAAGTTTAATTTTAATAGAAATTATAAGGAGAAGTAATATGAAAACAGAAGTTATTTGCCATATGTATATTACAATTGATGGGAAAATTGAGACTGATATAAATGGCTATCCAGATTGTTTTAAAGCAGGTGAAATTTACGATAATTTTACATTTAGTTCATCAAACGCTTGGGGATGTGGGCGTGAAACTTTTCAATATTTATCTAATAATTTAATTGATTTAAATGATTATCCTTTTAAAAGCGGAGAACTTGTTGATAAATTTATTAAGGATGATATTTATTGTTTCGCTTTTGATAGAAAAGGAAAGCTATTTTTTAATCAAGAATATAATGATTATTATGAGAAAAAAAGTCGCTTTGTATCCGTTTTAACTGAAAATGTTGATCGTCGCTTTATTTCCTATTTAGATAGCAAAAATATTTCTTATATTTTTGCTGGAAAAGATGAATTAGACCTAAATCTATTTTTAGAAAAATTAGAAAAATATGGAATTAAACGATTTATGCTTTGTGGAGGAGCGCAAATCAATGCATTATTTTTAGAGAAGGATTTAGTAGATGAGATTCATTTAGTTATTGCTCCTGGAATCCAAGGCGGAAGAAAAGAATTAACTTTTGTAGGGACTGACAATATTTCTAAATTTCCTAAATATTTTAAAGTTAAAAATGTTGAAATTTTAGAAGGTGATACAGTTGTATTAACTTATATTAAAAAATAAAATTTCTTAATTAAAAAAGTGCTCTTAAAGATAAATGAGCACTTTTTATTTTAAGTAAATTATTTATTTTTTAAATTGGTCTAGTCTTTTCTTTTAAAAATGAAAGTAATTCTTCATTATTTGTAATTAATGGAGCTAATTTATTATAAACCATTTGATGATAATTATTTATCCATTCAATATCTCCTTTTTCTAATATCGAATAATCTAAACACCTTGTTTCAATAGGAACATAAGTTATTGTTTCGAATTTAAAAAAGTTACCATCATTTGTTTCAAAGGCTTTTACACATAATAAATTATTTTCAATTCTAATCCCGTATTTATTTTCTTTATAAACTCCTGGTTCAATTGTAGTTATCATTCCTGGAACAATTTCAGATTGATCATCTCTTTCTTTTACTTTTTTATATCTAAAACCGTTTGGTCCTTCATGGACATTTAACATATATCCAACTCCATGTCCAGTTCCACATTTATAATCCATTCCTTCTTGCCACATAAATTCTCGACTACGAATATCAATAGTTTGTCCGGTGCTTCCTTCTAAAAATATAGTTTTAGAAAGAGCGATTAATGATTTTAAAGTTAAAGTATAATCATGAATAAATCCATCTGTTGGCTTGCCAATTAAAAAAGTTCTAGTTGTATCAGTTGTTCCTCCATAGTATTGACCACCAGAATCAACTAGTAGCTCAATATTATTTTTATTTACAATTGAATTTTTATCTTTTGTTGGGGCATAGTGCATTTCGGCAGCATTTTTTCCAACCGCAGCAATAGTATTAAAAGATAAGTCAAAACATAAAGGTGAAGATAATCGATATTCTTTTAATTTCTCGCTATATTGATATTCACTTAAATTATTTTCTAAGTTTTCTTCTAAATATTTTTGGAAGCGAAGTAAGGCAATGCCATCTATAGCTTGTATTTTTTTAATATTTTCTATCTCAACAGGGCCTTTAATCGCCTTCATTAAATATGAAGGATTTGATTTATTGATTATATTATTAAATAATGAAAATATTTTCGCATTTACTCTTGTTTCATCAAGTAAAGTAGGGACTTCATTATGTTTTTTAATAAAATCAGTAATTTTATTATAATCGTGAATAACTATATTATCTAAATCAAATGGAACTTTGTCTTTGTTTATAAATAAATGATTACCATATTTTTTAGATAGATAAAGGTATGAATAAAATACAGGATTATAAGAAATATCTTTTCCTCTTAAATTTAAAATAAATGCAATATCATCTAAAGTGGTAATTAATGTAGCTTCTGCTTTGTATGAATCAAGCTTTTTATAAATTTCTGCTATTTTTTCTTCATAAGTTAAAGTAGTTAAGTTTTTATCTAATTTAAAGCATTTTTCTTTTGATAAAGGCGATAAATTTGGAACTAAATTAGAAATATCTAAATCAATAATTTTGATCTTATTTTTGATAAATTCCTTGTATTCAATTGCTTTCATATTAAGAAGATTACTTCCTAATGTTTTAATATTGTTTCTAATAATAAATTCTAAAAGAGAAGGAGTGTTTTTATCACCCTTTTTAATAAGTATATAATCACTATTTTTTATTTCTTTTTCAGCTTGAATCCAATATCTTCCATCAGTAAATAAATAACCCTTATCTTTAGTTATTAAAACTTCGGCTGCACTGCCGCTAAAAGGAGAGAAATAATTTCTCACGTCTAGATAATGCGCTGCAATATATTCGTTATCATGTGGATCACTTGTATAAATTAAATAAGCATCCAAATTTTTTTCAATAATTAATTGTTGTAACTTTTTTAAATTTTCATTTCTATATAGCATAAACAATATGTTCCTTCCAATTTATTATCATAATTATAGTATTTAATTAATTATTATTTTAATAATA
>CASEST010000081.1 GCA_949290725.1 uncultured bacterium | reverse complement strand
TTTTTAGGATTATTCTCCGCTGATTTATTTTATATAAATAAAATAAAAACTGCTTTTATCCGTCTTTTATTTAATATTACTTTTTTCTTGATAATTTTTATAATAATTTATTTGATTAATCCTGCTCTTTTAATATTAGCGATACTTTTGCCTTTAGGAATTCTTTTTATTACTTATTTAGTAATCGGAATTTTCTATTTAATAAAAAGACAAAAGCCAATTGATGGAAATGGAGCCATTTTAAAATAATGCAACGATATTTTGTTTTGAATAATAGTTCCCCAGTTTTAGACGATCGAGATGTTTTTCACATTAAAAAGGTTATGAGAATGAAAAAAGGTGATCGTTTTGAGCTTTTCTTCAATAATAAAATTTTCTTGGCTGAAATAGAATCCTTAGAACCATTTAATTTTAATTTACTTCACGAAATTATAGAGAATAATGAATTGAATGGATATATTAGATTATTATATTGTATACCAAAGGGAGAAAAACTTGATTTAGTTGTTCAAAAAGCAGTAGAACTCGGGGTTAAAGAAATTGTATTAATAAATTCTTCAAGATCTATTGCAAAAATCGAAAGTAAAAACAAAAATAAAAAATTAGAAAGATTAAATAGAATTATTAAAGAGGCTTCTGAACAATCAAAAAGAAGCGAGATTTTAAAATTAACTGATGTTATCTCCTTTTCAAAGATAACTGATTATCCAGCTGATTATTCTTTTATCGCATATGAAAAAGATTCTAAATGCGATAATATTGAAATACTTTCGTATTTAAATAAAATTAAAGGAAAAACTATTAATATATTAATTGGACCTGAGGGTGGATTTAGCAAAGAAGAAGTGGAATATTCTTGTAGTAATTCATTCATTTCAACTTCTTTAGGAAGAAGAATTTTACGAAGCGAAACTGCTGTTTTTTCGTTGGTTTCATTATTATCTTACTTCATGAACTAGTTTTTCTTTTAAAGAATTATGAAAATATTGTTTAATTATAATTATGAAAATTTTTGATTACTTATATGCTCAAAGAAAATTATCTCTTTTCAACAATAGTGATGAGATGATGTTTTATAAAAAGTACAAACATTTATTGGAGGATAATGTAAATTTTGCTACTTATTTGGATATCGAAAATTTTTTTGATGTGATTAAAGCAAATATTATCATTAAGACAATAATTAATAAAAATAATATTGATAAGATAATGGAAGAAGAGTTTTTAAATACAAATTTTAATAGTAATGAAGAAATTTATGAGAAAATTCGTGAAAGAAGTTTAAATTTACCTTATATAAAAACAGAAGAGCAAAAAATTTTGATTCCATTTTTTAACAAGTCTACCAATTTAGTTTATTCTCGTGATTTCAATAAAATTAACGAAGAACCATATATCAATTTAAAAAAGAAGTATGCTGCATTTTTAGTAAACCCTTTTGAAACATATAAGATCGATTTATTTGATTCATTATTTACTAAATTAATTAAAGTATCTGAAGATTTAACAACTGTAGCTTTTTATCATTATGACGTTAATACGATCTTCATAATAAATAAACAAGGATATTTAGACAGTTTTATAACCTTATTTGATCGACATATGAAAAGATATAATAAGGATCACATTATCGATAGAATTAGAGTAATTATAAATTTTTATTACGAGAACAATTTAACTGCTTTTATTTATGCTTTATACGAGCAAAAATTAATTAGTTATTTTGTTTTTAGAAGGTTGTGCAAATGGAAAAACATTTAACTTTTTTAATTAAATTTTTAGGTTGCAAGGTAAATTCTTATGAATCAGAAGCGCTTGCTAATATATTATTGAATAATGGATACTCTCTTTTTAATGAGGAAGAAGAAGGAGAACCAGATTTAATCATTATCAATACATGCGCTGTTACTAATACTAGTGTAATTAAAGATAAAAAGACAATAAAACATTATAGGAAATGTTATCCTAACGCAATTTTATTTGTCATGGGATGTTATTCATCTTTTGGTTATGATGAGATAGCAAATAAACTTGGTGCCGATATAGTGATTGGAACACAAAATAGAGATAAAATAATTCAACTAATAAACGACTATAAAACTACTAAAAATCGACTAATTCTTCGAGATAGTAAAACTGATTTCAATTATGAAGAGTTGAAAGTATCTAAGTTCCTTTTCAATACGCGCGCATATTTAAAAATCCAAGATGGTTGTAATAACTTCTGTAGTTATTGTTTAATACCTTTTGTCAGAGGCAGGTCTAGAAGCAGAAAAAAAGAAGACATCTTGTTAGAAGTTAAGGAACTTATTAAAAATGACTATAAGGAAATTGTTTTAACAGGGATAGATATGACAAGTTATGGACTTGATTGTTATACTAATTATAATTTTTCTAATTTGTTAGAAGACATTTTAAAAGAAAATCCAGATTTATACCGCTTAAGAATTTCTTCTATTGAAGAAAGCAACATTGATGAAAAATTTTTGTTTTTATTAAAAAAGTATTCAAATTTAGCAGATCATCTACATGTTCCTTTGCAAAGCGGTTCTAAAAAAATTGTTGAATTGATGCATCGAAAATACAATCTTGCTGAATTTGAAGAAAAAATAAATTTAATCCGAAAAATTCGCCCTAACATAGCTATTACAACTGATATTATTGTTGGCTTTCCGGGCGAAAATGAAGAAGATTTTTTAGAAACTTATAATTTTGCAAGAAAAATAAAATTTTCTAAGATACATGTTTTTCCTTTTTCCCCACGAAAAGGTACTATTGCGGAGAAATTGCCGAATAAAGTGGATGATAAAACTAAGAAGGATCGCGTTAAAAGGCTCATTGATTTATCAACTCAATTGGAAAATGAATATAATTCTAGATTTTATGGAAATAAAGTTGAATTTTTAATGGAAAATATTAAAGGAAATTTATATCGCGGACATTCTTCAAACTTTTTAGAAATGAATTTTGAGTCTGATAAGAATTTGACTGGAAAAATTATCGAATTAACTTATAAGAAATAGTTTTTACACTGTAAAGTATTTTTTGTTGAAATTATTATTTTTTTCGATATAATTAATTTGCTTTGGAGGAAAATATATATGGCAACACCTGCAAGAAGGACTAGTAAAACAAGTAAAAGAATGAGAAGAAGTCACTTAGCTTTGACTTTAAATGGCGTTAGTGTTTGTTCACATTGTGGTGCAATCGTTAAGCCACATACAGTTTGTAAAAAATGTGGTTATTATGATGGCAAACAAGTAATCAAAACAAAATAAAATAGGCTTTTACGGCCTTTTTTTATTAAACGGGAGAAAATATGGAATATAACAAATTTATTGATGATACCTTATTAAAACAGGATGCTACAAAAGAACAAGTCTTAGCTTTATGCGATGAAGCTATCGAATATAACTTTATGAGTGTTTGCATCAATCCTGCTTATATTGAATTAGTAAAAGAAAAATTGAGCGGAAGTGATGTTAAAGTATGCACTGTAATCGGATTCCCACTTGGAATGAATACAACCGAAACTAAAGTTTTTGA
>CASEST010000080.1 GCA_949290725.1 uncultured bacterium | reverse complement strand
TGCTTTTCATTAATATACAAAATAGAATCTAATTTCTTTTTATATTCTAAAGCATTTTCATAATCCAAATTAGCTGAATAATATTCGATTTTATCCTTTATTTTTTTAATCGTTTCAGTATTATTTCCTTTTAGAAAATTTGCAATATTAAAAATAACTTCATCATATTCATTTGAAGATATTTTATTTATACAAGGACCTAAACATTGATTTAAATGATAATATAAGCAAGGAGATTTAGGAACTTTATTACATTTTCTTAAAGGATAGATTGAATTGATGATATTAATGACTTCATAAGCTGAAGATGAAGAAGGATAAGGTCCAAAATATTCACTTTTTTTATTTTTTAAATTTCGAGCAATTGAAACATAGGGGTCTTTGATTCCTTTATGTAATTCAATATAAGGATAATGCTTATCATCCATCAATAAAATATTATAACGAGGATGATGTTTTTGAATTAAATTCATCTCTAAAATTAAAGCTTCTTTTTCGCTATCAGTTAAAATCGTTTCAAAGTGGTCAACATGAGAAACCATTGCCCCAGTTTTTCCAAAATGCGTTCTTAAAAAATATTGAGAAACTCTCTTTTTTAAATTTTTAGCCTTCCCAATATAAATAATTTTGTTATTTTTATCATACATTAAATAACATCCAGGCGAATCGGTTAATAAATCAATTTCCTTTTTAATAGTCTCGTTGTTAATCATTTTATTTTAGTTTAATTATTGTTGAACCTGTACCACCATTAGTTTCATTCCCTAAGGTAAACGATTCAACGTGTTTATTCTTTTTTAAAGCTTCCCACAAAGCCTCTCTTAATCTTCCAGTTCCATAGCCATGAATTACGCGAATGCTATTTCTATTGCTAGCTAAGGCTTCACTAATATAATTTTCCATAGCCTCAACACCTTCATATGCACGATAACCAAGTAAATTCAAAGAATCGCTAACTGTTTTTTGATTCAATATTTTGTTATCGATATCATCACTTGCTTTTAAGAGTTTTTTAGGAATAGGAATTTTTTTAACCGCATCCAATTTAGTATTAATAGTAAAGCCATCTTCAGTATTGATTGTTATCTTATTGTTATTAATTTTCACTATTTGGCCTTTAGCTTCAATTCCTTTTAATTCTACATAGTCGCCTAGGTTTAAATCTTCTGGCGAAGACTCATCAATATTAATTTTCGCTAATTTTTCTAAAGCTTTTTTAGCATTTTTTTCTTTTAAGAATTCTTTATAGACGTCGTTTATTTCTTTATATTTTGCATCTAAATATTTGTCGAATTCTTCGCTTTTATTTTGGTTTAACTTTTCAGTTCTAATTTTGATTTTATTTTTTTCGATATCGATTTTTGATTGCTCGTTTGAAAGTCTAGACTCAAATTTTTTAAGTTTTTCCTCTTTAATAGTTAATGCACGTTCTTTTTCTTCGATTATTTCGATTCGACGATCTTCTTCACTTAAATAATTTTGTTCAAATATTTTTTTAGCATCTTCAACAATCTCTTTATCTATTCCGAATTTATTGGCAATTAAAAATCCAAAAGATTTTCCGCTAACTCCTAAAAGCATTTTAAATGTTGGGCGAATTTTTCTTTCATCAAAAATAAAAGACGCACTTAGAATATTTTCATTTTGTAAACCGAATTGTTTTAATAATGAATAATGAGAAGTTATAACAGATAAACAGGATTTATTAAGTAAATATTTAGTTATCGCAATTGCTAAAGCTTCCCCTTCTTTTGGATCGGTGCCATTACATAATTCATCCAAAATGACTAAGTCTTTAGAGCAAACTGAACGGATAATTGAAGAAAGATTGCTTATTTGAGAAGAAAAAGTGGATAAATTATTTTCAATAGATTGATTATCCCCGATGTCGCAATATATGTTAGAAAATATCCCACAGCTACTACCTTCTTCACAGGTTAAAGGTAATGCCATTTTAACTAGATAAGCTAGTGTTCCTATAGTTTTTAAGGCGATTGTTTTTCCTCCAGCATTCGGACCAGATATAAGCATTAATTTTTTATCTTTTCCAAAAATAAAATTATTTGGAACACAGGTATTTAAATCTAATAAAGGATGTTTAGCGTTTTTAAAATTAATTACTTGCTCTTTTTCTATTAAAGGGATAATTGCTTTATATTCTTTAATATACTTTACCTTAGCCATTAAAAAATCTAATTCACCAATAATTTTATTATTTAATAAAAGTTGTCTTTCATCGAATAATATATATTTTCTAAAATTGTCTAGGATTCTTGAAATTTCATCTCTTTCTTTTAATTGGAGAATCGATTTTTCGTTTTCAAGTTGCGCAATTTCATAAGGTTCAATAAATGTAGTTGCTCCGCTATCAGAAATATCGTGTACAATACCATCGAATTTTCCTTTTAAATTTGAGTTAATTGGTAAAGCAAAATGGCCATTACGAATGACGTAATTATCACCATTAATTTTATCTTTATTAGAATTTAATATGCCATTAATTGTTGAATGAATCTTTTTATCGATATTTCTTATATCACTTCTTATTTTAAATAATTCCTTTGAAGCAGAATCTAAAATATTATTATCAATTCCAACAGTTTGGATAATTTTCTGATATAACTCTAAATTAGGTTTAATCATCGAAAAAAGACGATTAATTTCGTGGAGATCTAATTTTACCTTGTTGAAAAATTTTATTAATTCATTAGCTGAATATATCTCATCTTTTAATAGATTTAATTTCAAGCCATCTATAAAATTACCTTTTTTTAAATTTTCAATTTCAGTTTCAATATCTAATTTTGAATAAATTGGTAAATCATTATAGTTTTCGAAAATAAGTCGCAATTCATCTAACTTTTTATATTCGTGAATAATAATTTTTTTATCATTAGAAGGGTGCAAATTTTTTAGCAAACTTATACCAGTTATCGTTCTTAAATATTTATTAAATTTTTCTAGAACTTTATTTATTTCTAATACATCATAACTTTTCTTCATACCTTAAACATTTTATCATTTTTAATCAATAAACATATATATTAATTAAAAAAATAATCTACTAAAAAACTACTAGATATTTACTATAAATCAACTTTTAGGCTAAATTTTATATTTTTAACGATTCATTAATTTATTCATCAATATCTACAGTAATTTCTTATAATTTTATTTATATTTATCCATTATTTAAAAAAATATTTTTATTATAAGGATCGTTAAAATTAATAAAAATACGATAATTTTCGAATTTTTCACAATTTTTTAAACTATGTGATATAATATTAATAATGATTACAATCAAAGTAGATAAAACTGTTTTAGAGAAAATTCATAATGATTTTTTGAATTCGATTGTAGAAGAAAATATTGGCTACATAATTTTTGTTGCAAAAACAAATGATTATATAATTACTGCTTATGATAATAAGAAAAAAAATACTTTCAAAATAACTATACAAGGTCAAGATCCATTACGTTTAGCATTAAAATATTCGGATGAACCTTTAAATTTACCTAAAAAGATGAAAATCATTAAAGAATCCCCTTATTTTATTGATGTTAATCCTCAAATCGGAAGTGATGAAGTTGGTACTGGTGATTTTTTAGGACCAGTTGTTGTTTGTTCTGCTTATGTTGATAACGAAACGATGAAATTAATCGATGAATTTAAGATTGCTGATTCAAAAAAATTAAGTGATAAGCAAATTTTAAATACTATCCCATTTTTATTAAAGAAAGTTCATTATGAAGCGAAGATTCTAACGATTGAAAAATATAATAATGCTTCATCTAAAGGTTTCAATTTAAATCAAATAAAAGCTATCTTACATAATTTTGTCCTTTTAAAATTACATGCTCGTGTTCCTTATGTTAATAATGTTTATATGGATCAATTTGTAAACGAAACTAAATATTATGAATATTTAAAAGGAACTAGCAAAATTCAAAAAGGAATCATTTTTAAAGAAAAAGGTGAGACCTATTTTCCTAGCGTTGCCCTTGCTTCTTGTATAGCAAGATACTTATTTTTAAAAGAGATTGAAACTATTAATAATAAATATGATGTTTCTATACCTTTAGGGGCAGGTGAAAAAGTAAATATTTTTTCTAAAACATTTATTCGCAAATTTGGAATTGAAGAATTTAATAAAATTGCAAAGAAATCTTTTGCTAATTATAAAACAGTTATTAATGAATTATAAAAACTCGACATGTGTCGAGTTTTATTCTTGATCTAACTTATCTAATACCTTTTTAAAATATTCAGGTAATGGAATCTCTAATACTACTTCTTTTTTTATTCTTGGATGAAAAAAAGTTAATTTATAAGCATGTAATAATTGACCATCATTATAAAGATAATTGCTTCCTTTATATAAGGTATCTCCAACTAATGGATGAGAAATTGAAGAAAGATGTACTCTAATTTGATGAGTTCTTCCAGTTTCGAGTTTACATTTTATCAAAGTATATTTCTTATATCTTTTTAAAACTGAAAAATAAGTAATCGCTTCTTTGCCATTTTTATTATCGATTGTCATCTTTAAACGATTCTCTTTATCTCTGCCAATTTTACCAATTATCTTTCCATTGTCTTCATTGATTATTCCATCAACTAAGGCAATATATTCTCGATGCATTGAGTGATCTTTTAATTGTTTAGCAATCTCCTCATGAATAAAATCATTTTTAGCAATTAGAAGCAATCCAGAAGTATCTTTATCAATACGATGAACTATTCCAACTCGATTTAAACCATTTAATGAAGATAATTTAATTTTGTTATAAATTAATGCATTAACTAAAGTATCATCGCTATGTCCACTTCCTGGATGAACTACTAATCCTTTAGGTTTATTAATAACTAATAAATCATCATCCTGATAAACTATATCTAATTTAAATTCATATGGTTTCAAATTTAAATTAGATTCCTTATTTTGATAATTATACTCAACAATATCACCTTCTTTTACTTTATAAGAAGGAGATATATCATTTTTTCCATTGATAAAAACATATTTATTTTTAATTAAATAAGAAAAATATTCACGTGAATAATCATTATCAAGCAAGGATAATGCTTTATCTAGTCTTAATGTTTCAATGTTTTTGTTAATAATTATTTTTTTATCCATAAATTGATTTAGTTATTTTTATTTATCGGAACTATCTTTTTTTATCTCTTCTAATTCTTTTTCACTTTTATCATCGCCTTTAATCATTTCAATAATTAAAACGATTAATAAGAATAAAACACCAATGACAACGAAACTATCGGCCAAATTAAAAACCCCGAAATTAGGAATTAAATCAGTAATATCAATAAAATCAATAACTCCACAAGGACTTGACCAATAAAATGTTCGATCAATTAAATTCCCAAAATTTCCGCCATAAATTAAGATAAATGCAATTAAATAGGTAGTTTTAATTTTGTTTTGATGTTTTTTTAAATAATAAATACAAATTAATGGTACAAAAAGAAAAACAACCCAAGAAATAATAATAAAAACTATTCTTGCCCAAAGTTCGCCGCTACCTAAACCAAAAGCTGCACCATTATTAGTCAAAAGATTGAATGAAAGGAAATTTGGGATAACATTTACAATCTGACTTCCAACTTGATAATCGAGTTTTCCTTCACTACTTATAGTTTTAACAGGTCCTAAAAAATTCCAAGCTAACCATTTGCTAGATTGATCGATTATCACTAATAAAAGAGAAAAAATAATCACGTATAGAATCGGTTTAAAATTGTCTTTAATTACTTTTTTATAGCTTCCAAGCATCTTGAACATACTTTTTCTCCATTTTCAATTTCAACCAACTCCTCACTTGAAAAATAATTCCAACATCTAGAACACTTTTCTCCACTAGCATGTTTAACTAAACAATATGAAACTTTGCCTTTGTTTTCATTTATTTCTGAAGAAAAATTAACTTTAGAAACGATAAATAATCGAGCTTTATCAACATCGGAGAATGTAGATAAAACATCATTAGTATTTGAATCAAAAATATTTAAAGTAACTTCTGCTTCTTGATTTGACTTGATAATTCCATTATTTCTAGCTAATTCGCAAGTTTTTAAAACATCTTCTCTTAAAGTTAATAAGATTTCGAAATTAGCTAAATCAGACTCACTATAAATATGTGTTTCATCAGGCATTTTATACAATTGAACATTTTCAAATTGTTTGAATGGGTAGTTTTGATTAACCTCTTCCATTGTGAAAGGAAGAATTGGATTTAATAAAATCATTAAATTTTCAGTAATTTCTTTCAAAACAGTAACTACTTGTTGTCTTCTTAAAGAATCTTCTTTTTCACAATATAAAATATCTTTAGCAATATCTAAATAGAATGATGATAGATCTGAAGACATAAAATTTAAAATTTTAGTCATTCCAGAAATGAAATTATAATTATTTAAAGATTTTAAATAATCATTCTTTACATTTTCAAAACGAGCTAATAAAGCTTTATCTAAGGTTTCGGTAATTTCAATTCCGTTTTTAAAAGAAGAGATATTACCTAATAAAAATTTAAAGGTATTTCTAATTTTACGATATTGTTCACTGATTG
>CASEST010000079.1 GCA_949290725.1 uncultured bacterium | reverse complement strand
ATTTATGGTTCGATTATATTAATAATTTTTAACTTGTTCTACTATCTCTTCTTATATTATCTTTATAAGAAAAATATAAATATTTTAAAAAATGAGGTTAATAAATTAAGTGAAGTCGTTAAAATTAATACGCTCAATTATCAGGTTGATGAAATAAAGGTTTTATCTTCCTTAATCGATGAATGTCGTAATTTAATCATTAAAAATATTTCTAATTTAAAAAATGAAAATAAACGAATCGATTTTATTATTAACCATTTAGAAGAAGGTTTAATCGTTTTAAATGAGAAAAAAGAGATAACTTTAATTAATGACTTCGTCTTAAATTTATTAAATGTTAAAAAGGAAGATATTTTAAATCATTCTTATAAATATCTTCTATTTCCACTTAAATTTAGTGAGAATATTGAAAAACTTGATCAAAATAATACTCCACTAATAATGGATTATTCCTTAAATGATCACAATTATGAAATCTTATTTAACAAGATGCAAGAAGATAATATTCTTAATTATTCAATCTTAATCATGGATGTTACTTCTTTAAAAAATGCTGAAAAAATAAAACGTGAATTTTTTCAAAATTCCTCTCATGAATTAAAATCGCCTTTAACTACAATCTTAGCTTATGAAGAAATGATTGATAATAATTTATTAAATGATAATGAAATTAAAGAAGCAAATAAAATTATTTTATCTTCAGCCAAAAGAATGAAAACCTTAATTTATAATATGCTCTATCTTTCTTCTTTAGAAAATGATTTAAATATTATTCATCATCCATCTTCCATCAGCTTAAAAGAGATAATTTTAAATCTATTAAAAGAAAATGAATTTAAAATAAAAGAAAGAAATCTTCAACTTGATTTAAATTTAGCTGATTCAGTTTGTTTAATGATGGAAGAAAATGATGCATTGATGCTTTTTAATAATCTTATTATTAATGCGATTCAATATAATAAAAATGATGGAAAAATCACTATTGAATTAACCAATAATTATTTTAAAATCAAAGATGAAGGAATTGGAATTAAAAAAGAAGAGATCCCTTTAATCTTTACTCGCTTTAAACGCAGTGAAGAAGCAATTAAGATTAATAACAAAGGTAATGGTTTAGGTTTAGCGATTGTTAAACATATCACGATTAAATATAATTATAAAATTGTTGTTAATAGTGAAATTAATAAAGGTAGTGAGTTTATTATTTATTTTAAATAAATAAAATCAGTAAGTTAACTTACTGATTTTTTATTTTTTATTCTCTCTTTAATATCTTTAATAATTGGTAAAGAATAGAAAATTAAAATAATTGAAAAGATTAAAATCGCACAATCGATAAAAAATTGAATATTAAAAATAAGAATTATTGGATCAGTTAAATAATCAAAAAACCAGTTCTCTTTCCCCGGAAAAAAGATATGATGAAAGATAGTGAAAGCAAAATTAAAATCAATTGAAGCAATAATCGCTACAATAATTAATAAAAAAGTTAAAAATAATGGAATTAAAGAGGTAAACGTAAATAAAGAAAATATTTTTACATTATTAAAAACTTTCTTTTTATTTAAAATAAATAAACTAATAAAAACAGCAAAAGAAACAATTAAAGTAATATTATTTAATAAAAATAATGGGATACAATCTAAAAAATGAGACATCCCACTTTCGCTATATGGGAAATTTCCTTCTTTAAATGGATAAAAAAATAATAATGAATCTAAAATATCATCATAAGCTTCTTTTATTTCTAAATAACTGCGTCCGGATCGATCCATTAAATCAAGCGGACCAATATGCATATAAAAAAACCATCGCGAAATTAAAATAAAGAATATCGCAAAAGTAATAATCATTAAGGCATAAGATAAACCATATAAAAAAGAGAGCGAATAATCTTTAAAATTTCTTTTCATCAATAATTATTTTAATAACTTTGTATCAACTTTACCAATTAAAGTTTTTGGCAATGAATCAATGTAAACAATCTCTTTTGGTTTAGCATAAACCGAGCACTTATTCACGATTAATTCATTAATTTGTTTATTATATTCAGCATAATCCTTTTTAAACGAACGGTCTAAAACTACAAATAATTTAATCATATTACCAAGTTTTTGATCTTCTACTCCAATTGCGGCACATTCAAAAACAAATGGAAGCGAAGAAACAACATTTTCTACTTCGCTAGGGAAAATATTAATTCCAGCAACCTTAATTAATCTTTTAATACGTTGTTTAAAATGAATATATCCTTCATCATCAACAAAACCATAATCACCTGTTCGAATATATTTAGTGTTATTGATTGTTAAAAATACATTTTTATTGTCTTCTTCGTTACCAAATCGATAACCATTCATTAAAGTTTCTCCAGCAATTATCAATTCACCTTCTTCATTTCTATTTAAAATATTTAAATTTTCATCGATAACATCGACTTTAACATTATATAAAGGTTTTCCAACAGTTCCATCTTTATGATTTTTAGTTGTATTAACCGCACAAACAGTTACTGTTTCTGTTAACCCATAGCCAACATAAAGTCGTACAGAAGCACCAGCTTCTTCCATTCTTTTATTAAAACGATCAACTAAAGATTGATTAACGAAATCTCCTCCAACAAAACAATTCTTTAAATTCTTTAATTTTTTACCGCTAAATTTTTTATTGCGTAATAAAGCTTCATATAAAGTAGGGACGCCAGCAATATAATTTAATTTCCCCTTTTTTAACATTTTTATTGTTCCTTTAGTGTTAAATTTAGGCATTAACATGTCGCATCCGCCAAAACATAATTCAATATGACAACAAATTGCTAAGCCAAAACCATGGAACATTGGCAAAACTGATAAAATATAGGTAACTTCGCCATCATTAAAATCTAAGACATCATAAGCATTAGTAATTAAGCAATTTAAAGCTGATGAAGATAATGCAATAGTTTTTGGACTTCCAGTTGTTCCACCGCTATGTAAATAAATCGCGTCCTTATTGATATCTAAATCAAATTCATCAACTCCTTTGTTATTATAAAATTTATCAAGATGAGCATATGAAGAACTATCATTATAAAAACTTAGATCTTTAGCATTTAGATGACGATACCCAAATTTTAAAATAAAATTTGTTTCATAAACTGGTGAAACGGGATAAACTTTAATTCCTTCTTGTTCTAAAGCTTTAAATTCGTTATAGCGAGTATCTAAAACAAATAAAATATTTGATTTAACTTTAATTAAAATTTCTTTAAGTTGTTCAAATTTCATCAACGGGTGAATTAAATTAGCAATTCCACCGATTTGATTAGTTGCATAAAATAAATATAAAGCCTCTGGAATATTAGGCAAACAAAATGTTATTACATCATCTTTTTTATAACCTAAATTAAGTAATTCTTCGCTAAAACTATTTATTCTTTTTAATAAATGCTCGTAAGTATAATATTTTCCTTGATAAAAAAAGGCTTTTCTTTTTGGATAAGTAGTCGCTGTATTAAAAACCGATTGATAAATCGTCTTATTTTTCATATTTTCAAACATAATTTTCCCCTAATTAAAATAAAGCTAAATTATACCCAGCACTCCAATATAAAATCGCATGAATAAGAGTAATAAGTGGGATATGAACTACATAAACCCATAATGTATTTCGACCTATAAAGGTAACTGGTTTTAAAGTTTTATAATTCTTTTTAAATAAGGATTCACGATTTTTATAAATTGTTTCACCAATCAATTCACCAACTAAAAAATATGCAAAATAAGGTAGTAATGGGAAATAATCGCCTCCAAAAGAAGAAAATCCGATAATATTACCAATTATTCCAATGAAAAACGATAAAGGATCATTAAAATTAACTTGATAATTATAACCGCTTATTTCAATAAAAATATAGCCAAATAAAATAAGCAAAACAAGCATAATTGAAGTAAAATACCACTTTTTAACATCGCCTTTTGCCAGTTTTAAAACAAGTTTTTTTAAAAAGTGAGTGATAATAATTATCGTTCCATAGCAGGATAAAACACCAAAACAAATCAATGAAGAAGAAATAGAAAGTAAATCTAAAGAGCACCCAATAGCAGTAACTAAAGTGATTAATAAGCCGAATCCTAAAAGAATCAAACCTCTTTTTAAATTATTTTTTGATAGTTTAAATGAGATTCCACAAACAGCAAAAAAGATAATTAAAATAACCATTCTTAAAGCAATACGGAAATCCCAAGTGTAATATAAATATCCAGTTTGCATATAAGAAAATAAATAAGATGGAAGATAGATTCCATTTTCATTTTGAATATTTTGAACAAAGCCAATGCCTGAAGCATAAACCGTTGCAACATCAAAATAATGATAAGTAAAATAAGCAATATTCCACATCAAATGATCTAAGACCATTAATATAATTGCTATTCCACGAAAAAAATCAATTTCCCAAATTCTATTTTTCTTTTTACTATCTTTTTTTAAATCTAAAGTAGTAATTGTAACACCACTACTTTCATTTATTTCTTCCGCCATGTTTATTATTATATAATAAACATAATTATTTAAAAAGTGCCAAAGATATAGTTATAATTTTATAAAACTAGAGTTCCTAGTATTTATTACTAGTTCTTATAGCATTTTAACTTTATATAGAAAGGATGTAAGATATTTCTTACATCCTTTTAATTGACATTTTTATCTATTTATCTTTTACTAGATTTAGTAATAAGTGTTTTAATAAACAGAACAAGGAAACAAATACCAAAGCAAACAGCACAGACTATTCCGCCTGGAGCTAAGATAGATGGGTTAACTTCTACTAGTGGTGAAGAAAATTGGGAATTAATCAATTCAAAAATAATATTTTCATTTACTAAATCAAAGAATGTTCCTTGTAAACCAACTAATACTGTTCCAGCTAAAGTAAGTAAACTTCCTGCACCTAATAAACCACGATTTTTCCAGCCAACTATACCAAATAAAACACCAATAACTCCTAAAAGTAAGCCAGTATATGTTCCATAATCGAAATTAAAACTAACAGTTGGAGTAATAGGTTCAGCATCTCCAATAGCCATTAAAACATCACCGCTCCCACCAAAAATCGAATTAATTCCAGGGAAACCAAAAGATAAAACGATATCTCCAAATATAGGAAGCGAAACATTAACTCCAGCTACTGGTCCAACAAATAATAAGCATAAGACCCCAGCTGCTAAAATAGCAGCAATTAAAATGGTAAAAATAACTCTTCCAAAAGCTTTTAATACTTTCATCGATTATCCTCCTAAATTATTTTTTATTTTTTATATTATAGCATATCTTTTTATTCTGATTTTAAATTTTAACCATCTCATCGATTTTTTTAAGGTCTTCATTATTAAGATCAGTTTTTATTTTGACATTTTTTGGATAACCATAAATATTAAAAAACAAATGTGGACCTAAAATTGATGAAATTGATTTATCTTCATTTAATGCTTTAAAAAATGATAATGAAGCTTTTAAATTTGATGGAAAGATTTTTTTCATTATTGGAGTAATTAATTTATTGAAAGCTTTTTTAAAGCCGCCTTTAGATGAATCAAATAAAGAAGTTGCGCTAACTCCTGGATGAATTAAATTAATATTATATCCTTCATTTTGATTTAAATATAAGGAATTAAGTAAAAGATATCGTTTCGTAATCCCATAGCGTTTAGTTGTTGATATATTTTTATTAAATAAATATAAATCAGCATAATCAATATAGACATAGCGATAAGATAAAGAAATCACGATAATAAATTTATTTGTAATCTCTTTTAACTTCTTCATTAAATAAATAATTGAATAATAATTAATTAAATAAGTTCTTTCATAATACTTTTTATTTTCACTATCTTTAAGAATTAAATAAGGAAGATGATAGACTCCATGAGTTAAATAAACATAATCTAAATGATTATTTTTTTCCTTAATCTTTAAGATCACCTCATCAAGAGATTTAATATTTGAAGCATCAAATCCATAAATTATAACTTCTATATTTTGATTAATTTGATTAATTTTATTTTTTAATTCTTTTAATTTTAAAATATCTAAATCAATTAAAATAAGTTTAAAAGAAATATCTAAATATAAAGAAACTAGCTTTAAAATAAAGGAAGAGGCTAAAGAACCACTTGCCCCACTTATTAAAATCACTTTATTGATTAGTTTATCTTTTAAATTTAAGGAATAAAGATATTTATCAATCCTTTTCATATCTTTATTTTAATACTTTTAAAAATAAATATTTAAAAAGTTGCTTATTTTTATATAAGCAACTTTTAATTTCTATAAATCATCTTTTAAAGCTGATGATTTAGCATATGCTGTTGAACGAGCTTCAAAGAAGTCAGTTTTAATCATATTAGCATCGCTATATTCATTAACCCACTTCATACTTTCTGGCTCTTCATTATGTCCTTCATAAATTGGAGCTAAAGAAAGATTAATGCATCTTAAATTTCCTAAATATTTAATATAATCATCAACCATTGTCTCATTTAAACCTGGAATATCATTGCCAATAATATATTTTCCCCAAGCCATCTCTTGTTCACAGCCCTCTTTAATCATCATTCGTAGTTCTTCTTTTGTTTTTTCATCAAATAACCGAGGTTCTTCTTTTTGAAGTTCGTGAATGATATTTCTAAATAACCATAAATGAGTATTTTCATCGCGGTTAATATAACGAATTTCTTGAACGCTACCTGGCATTTTGCCATTTCGACCTAAATTATAGAAAAACATAAAACCAGAATAAAAATAAATACCTTCTAAAATATAATTCGCGCACATTACTCTTAATAGAGTGTGATAATCTTTATTTAAAACTAATTCATTATAACATTCACCAATAAAAGTATTTCTTTTTAAAAGATATTCATCATTTTTCCATTGATATAAAATTTCATCTCTTTCAACCGGTGAACAAATTGAATCGAGCATATAAGAATAAGCTTGAGAATGAATCGATTCTTGATAATTTTGAATATTTAAGCATAAATTTACTTCATTTGCGGTAATAAATTCACTAACATTAGGTAAATTAGCGGTTTGAATCGAATCTAAAAAGACTAAGAAAGATAAAACTTTATCATAGGCTCTTTTTTCTGCTGGAAGCAAGATTGTTCGATAGTCTTTTACATCTTGATTTAAATTAATTTCTTCAGGAACCCAGAAATTATTCATCGCTTGACGATACCAATCCTTGCACCAATTATATTTCATATTATTGAAATCGTTTAAATTGGTTGTATTTCCACCAATCATTCTTCTTTTAGAAACTTCAATATCTCCATTAGGATTAAATAAAGCTTTTCTTAATAGTTTTTTATTTTCCATAATATTCTCCTTATTATTATTTATTTAATTATTTATTTAAGAAGCGCATGATTCGCATTCTTCAACTTCTAATGATTTAGAACGGACATAATAGATTGATTTAACTTCATTTTCATAAGCTAAAATGTATAAATTTAAAACTTGACGCATTGTAAAATCATTAGTGATATATAAATTCATCGAACTAGCTTGATCAATATGACGAGTTCTTCTTCCATTGGCTTTAATTGACCAAGTTTGGTCAATTAAATGTGCGTCTTTATATATAAAGAAGTTATGAGTATTTAAATTAGGAGCAACACGAGGAATAATTTCGCCTTTTTTCTCTTCATAGAAGAATTTTTTCATAATTGGATCAATTCCAGCGCTTGTTCCGCTAATAATTGATGTTGAAGCGGTAGGAGCAATCGCCATTAAATAAGAATTTCTTAAACCATATTGATGAACGCTCTCTTTTAATTTTAACCATCTAGAGGAATTATAATTTCTTAAAGTAAAATAATCCCCATTATCCCAATCGCTACCTTTAAATAATGAATAGATTCCTTTTTCTTTAGCTAATTCATTAGATGCTTTTATTGCAAAATAAGCAATATTTTCAAAAACTTGGTCAACAAAAGAAAGATGTTCTTCACTTTCCCAGCGGATCAAATTATTAGCTAACATATGATGATATCCGCTTACCCCTAATCCAATCGCTCGATAAGCTTGATTAGTAATTTTAGCATAAGGTAAAGGATATAAATTTAAATCAATAACATTATCTAAAGCACGAACAGTCAAAGAAATAACATGCTCCACTTCTTTTAAATCATTGACGTTTAAATTGCCTAAAGTTAAAGAAGCTAAATTACAAACTACAAAATTTCCAGCTTCATTTATTTCTTCTACAATAGCTTTACCATCTTCAAGTTTAATCTCTCTGCTTTTTAAAGAAATTGGCGACATATTTTGGGCGATTTCGGTGCAAAGATTTGAACAATAAATCATTCCAGCATGTTTATTTGGATTATATTTATTAACGATATCGCGGTTAAAAGCAAATGGTGTTCCAGTTTCAACTGCTGATTTAATAATTAAACGGACTAAATCTTTTAAAACAAATTCACGGCGAGAAATTCTTAAATCATAACAACAATCTATATAACGTTTTTCCCGTTCTTCACCATAATAATCTTCTAAATAGTAGCCTTTAACTTGATGGATTTCATAAGGATCAAATAAACACCACTTATGATTTAAATCTTCTTTTGCCCACTTCCAAAATAAATTCGGATAACAAACACCAGGGAAAATATCATGGGCTTTCATTCTTTCATCACCATTATTTGTTCTAATTTGTAAAAACTCTGGTAAATCTTTATGCCAAACATCCAAATAGCATGCACAGGCACCACTTCTTACACCAAGTTGGTCAACGGCAACAGCAACATCATTAATAATTCTAACCCAGCGAATTATTCCACCAGCCGCTCCTTTAAAACCACGAATTGGGGCACCATTAGCTCTTACTTTTCCTAAATATAAACCCATTCCTCCGCCAAATTTAGAGACTTTAGCGAAATTATCAATCGATTTAAAAATTCCATCTAAAGAATCAGGGACGATATCAATAAAACAGGAAGAAAGTTGATGATATGGTTTTCGGCCATTTAAAATTGTTGGAGTAGCCATAGTCACTTTTAAAGAAGCTAGAATATTATAAAACTCTTTAACTTTTTCCATTCTCTCTTCTTTTTCATTCATCATTAAATGTAAAGAAAGAGCTAAAAACATTTCTTGAACATCTTCTAAGACAGTTAAATCATGGTCTTTTACTAAATATCTTTTAATTAGTAATTCAACTGAAGAATAGGTTAAAAGTTTATCATACTGATAATTGATGAATTTAGATGCTTCAACAATTTCAGCTTCATTATATTTATCCTTTAAATCCTTTAAATATAAATTATTATTTATAAAATAATAAAATTTATCTTTAAAAGAGAATAAGTTTCTTTTTTTAAGTCCTTCCTTTTCTTTATGATAAAAAGAAAGAAGGTATAATCTTCCAGCAATAAATTCCCATTTTGGTGAATCCATTGATGTTAATTCACTTGCTGCACGAATAAGATTTTTGATTTTCTCCTCTTCATTAATTCCTTCATATAGGAAGGAATTAAACTTATTTAATAAAGATAATAAGGAATAATTTTCTTCCTTAAAATCATCTTGAATCTCTTTTAAAGTAGTTAAAATTTCTTCTTTATAATCTAAAAAGAAAGAGGCGAGTTCATTTCGATAAGTTCTTTCTTTGCTTTTTTTCTCTCGATATAGAATATAAGCTTTTGATTCATCAAAATAACCATTTTCCATCAAAGTTTTTTCAACTTCATCTTGGATTAGTTCTACCCCGATATCTTCATTAAAATTTAATTTTTCTTCAACTTTTTTAGCGATAAGATATGAAATTGTTGTAATTTCAGCTTCATCTTTTATTTTGTTTACTGCTAAAAAACATTTTTTTATCGCTTGCTCAATTTTTGATAAATTATAGTTTTCTTTATTCCCGTTTCTCTTTTTTATTTCCATGTTAAACCCTTATTTTCTAAAAAATATTATAGCTATAAAGTGATTAAATTCTTAATAAAAAATAATTATTCAAT
>CASEST010000078.1 GCA_949290725.1 uncultured bacterium | reverse complement strand
TTAAAGATAAGCATTCAGTGAATGGTGTAGCAATTGTACCAACATATGATTCAACTGCGTGAGTTAAAGCATCCATTCCAGTATAAGCAACTTGAACTTTTGGTAATCCTCTAACGATATCTGGATCAACAATAGCAACGTCTGGAGTAATTTCGAAGTCTGCTAAAGGATATTTAATACCTTTTGCATAATCAGTAATAACTGAGAATGCTGTAACTTCAGTAGCTGTACCAGAAGTTGATGGGATAGCACAGAATTTAGCTTTTGTTCTTAAATGTGGGAAATTGAAAGGTGTAACTAAATCTTCAAATGTGGTATCTGGATATTCATAGAAAGCCCACATAGCTTTAGCTGCATCAATTGGAGAACCGCCACCGATTGAAACGATCCAATCTGGTTCGAATTTTCTCATTGCTTCAGCACCCTTCATAACAGTTTCGATTGATGGATCTGGTTCGACACCTTCGAATAATTCAACTTCGAGACCTGCTTCTTTTAAATAATTAACTGTTTTGTTTAAGAAGCCGCTAGCTCTCATTGAATGACCGCCAGTAACAACGATAGCTCTTTTGCCTTTGAGGGTCTTTAATTCTGCTAAAGAACCACTTCCATAATAAATATCTCTTGGTAATGTAAATCTTGACATAATTTCCTCCTTAGTCAATTTATTAACCTTTTAAATAATAACACTTTATAAACAAAGTGTTAAAGAAAATAAGTATTTTTTTACCGATTAATTAAAAAACACGACAATAGTCATGGTTTTTAATTAGTAAATTCGGTATTTTTTTAAAATATTTTTTGAGATAATAACTCTAATTCATAATAGAATAGGCAATCATTAATCTTATAAATATCGTAAATTTTCTTATCGATATAAAAGCGAATTGCTAATTCATACATCGTATTGCTTCCAAAGAAATATCCTTGGGTTTTTAACAAATCATTCATTTCGCTTATATTAAGATTTAAACCTATTCCAATAGAAAGTAAGGCAAATTTTGAAGGAATAAAAGTTGAATCATCTCTTAGCCTTGATAAATATCGATAATCAAGATTAGCATTTAAAATTAATTCTTCATCACTAATATTTTTTTCTTGTTGAATTTTACTAATAAAATTAACTACATCTAAATTGTAATCTTTTATATTTTGCTTTCGCTCTTCAGTTTTAAAATTAAAATTTAAATATTTAGTTAAATTATCTTTAAATTCATCATCAAAAATATCAAAATTACTTTTATAAATAACAATAAATACATCACTTTCTGGATGAGTAGATAAATATGTTTTAATACATTTTTCAGCTATATCATAGCATTCCCTTAATGGATAATTAAATTCAGCACTTAAAATTGGGAAGGCAACACTTTTAAAACCATGTTCATCGCAAATTTTAAAAACAGACTCATAAGCTGAAATTAACTTTTTAGCTTCACCATGTTTACCATTTATATAATTAGGTCCAACAGCATGAATTATAGCTTTACAGTTTTTAATATTAAAAGATGGCGTTAAAACAGCTTTTCCAGGGTCACAATGGCCTATTTCGCGGCAAGCATTAAGCATATTTAAATCACCAGCACGGTGAAAAATAGCTCTAGTAACGCCTTCTACCATTTTTAAATTAACATTTGCACTTGCAACAATAGCATCTACTTCCATTGATACTAAATCGCCTCTAACAATATAAAAAGCCATACTTATACCTTCTAAATCTTTTTGATTATATCAAAAAAAGGGTGGCTTTTCTACTTTATCTCCGATAAAAAAGTATATTTTTTTAAACTTAAATATTCATCACCTTTTAATAAGATAAACTTAAGCTGCATTTTAAGTCTAATAAATTTTTAGTTAAAATATTGCCTATTTTCACGCATTTTTAGGCTATATTGTATTTAAAACTAGCATTTTATAAACAAAATCATTATATCTAGTATTTAATATTATATTTTTATTTTGACATTATTGTGATAATCTTTTAACGTCAAAGCGAGGTTTTATGAAAATTTGTATTTGTACTGATGATAACGCTGGTTTCTCAAAAAAAGAAGCTGCAGCTAAAAATATATTTATTCTCCGAATGCCATTAATCATTAACGGAGAGGTCTATTTCCAAGGTGAAAATATTGATTTGAATACTTATATGGAAAGACTCAAGAATGGAGATGATAGTCAAACCTCTCAACCTTCACCAGGTGAATTAATGGAATTATGGAGAAAATGCTTAAAGAATTATGACCACATAATTCATATTCCATTATCTTCTGGCTTATCAGAAGCTTGTAATACTGCTAAAAATTTAGCTGAGGATGAAGAATTTAAAGATAAAGTTACTGTTGTGGATAATCATCGTGTTGAACCAACTTTAAAAGAGGCAGTTTATGACGCATTAAATTTAATTGATGCTGGTTATTCCCCTAAAGAAATCAAAGAAATTTTAGAAAAAGAAAAGGGAAACGCTTCAATTTATGTAATGGTTGACACTTTAAAATTTCTTAAAAAAGGCGGACGTGTCACACCAGCTGCTGCTTTATTAGGTGGAGCATTACATATCAAGCCAGTCTTATCACTTTTTGATGGAAAATTGGACGCATATCAAAAGGCAATTGGAAGTAAAAAAGCTAAACAAATTATTATTGCCGCTATAAAAAAGGATTTAGAAACAAAATTTAAAAATTATGACAAAAATGAAGATTTAGCTTTCTATTATGCCTATACAGATAACCAAGAAGAAGCAAAATTATTTGCTGAAGAGGCTAAAGAAGAACTCGGGATTAAACAAATTACACCTCAACCACTTTCATTGATTGTAACTAACCATGTAGGTCCAGGCGTTTTAGCTTTAGCAGTCTGCGCAAAAGTTAAAGCAAAGAAAAAGTAAAATACTTAAATATATCATCTTCTTTTAAATAAGAAAAACCTAAGCGAGTGATCAAATGATCACTCCTTTTATTTTCTTTAAAACATTTCATCAAAATATAAGTAACTCTAAAATTAGTTTTAATAAAAAGAATTAAAGCCTTAATTGATAAATAGGCGATATTTTTATTTTCCATTTCTTCTATTAAACGAATTCCTATTTCAAAACTATTATCATCCAATAAGTTATATAAAACAATTTCGCCGGCGAATGAATTTTGATAATTAATTATATATACAAAAGAAGACTTATTTTTTATATCTTCTAATACCATATTATAAAAGTACTCTTTATTCGGAATTTTATCCCCTAAATCAGATTTATAATCATATCCCCAAAACTTATTTCTCTTTTGATCAATTGATAACAAATAGTATTTTTCTGCATCTTTAAGCTCTAATCTTCCTAAATAAATATCATCATTAACCGCTATTTCTTCTATCTCGTCTAAATAATTTAAATCATTTTTAACAACAAATATCTCTTTATGTATCATCTTATAAGGATTAAAACTTAGCTTTGATAATCTTAGACCCTGATCATTAGAATCATCTTCACGATTAAAATATTTAAAAGATGAATAATAATTAGCCAATCTTGAAACAAAATATGGAACGATTCCAATATAGGATTTGTCACATTTTTCAACATGATCAAAAATCGTATCATTAATTTTTTCGATAATTGAAAAGCCGATGATTTTATCATTCTCTAATAAAATAAATAGATCAAAATTAAAAGTCGGAATTAAAGAAAGAATTTCTTTAGCTCTTTTTTCTTCTTCGATTCCTAAACTATCTAATTTATCATATTTATTTAAAAGAAAATTATCGATAAAACTATTTAACTTTAAAACTAATTCATTATTTATTTTATTGATCTTCACAAATCTAATATTAGAATAAGTTTGAATAAACTTAGCCTTTTGATGTCTTTTTGACTTTAATTTATTTCCTTTATAATCAATAAAGGAACTATTTAAATATAAATAATCATCCCGCATTCTTTCATGATAAATCTCATAATTTTTAAAATAAGATCTTAGAAAATTTAAATTTTCTTCATTTAAACATGCAAAATTATAATTTTTTATTGAATTATCAAATATATATTGTCGAATTATTCTTATCGCTTTAATTTTATCTAATCTAGTTACTTTAATATTTTTATCACTTTTAAGAAAAAGTGGGAAGAAGAATGAAATTACATCTAAATAATAATTAGATAAAATTATATAAGCTTTTAAATCTTTATTAAGATTAAAAATTATGACTTTAGTTTTATAAAAATCTTTATAAGCATAAAGAGTATAAAAAGAATAATCAGAAATAAAACAGTTCTCTTTATATAACTCTTCTTTTAATTTTAATAATATTTCGCTTGTTAAATCTTTAACTAAATAAAACACCTTAATATTTTAATAAATTTACTTTAATAATTAAATTTATTTGCCTATATAAATCAAACGTCACTATTATTTTTATATAAAGAGAATTTAATATTAGAAAAGTTTAAAATCTCTTATAATTAGAGAGCATGAGTGACCGTGGAATGAAAAAATGGCTCCCGTTCTCTTCTTTAGTGGAACAAGGGTCATTTCTTGAAAAGATGATTTATGAAAAATATAAGGTAGAAAAACCTCGACTTTTTAATGAGCAAGCTAATAAAATAAATAATATTTTAAAAAATTATGATTATAATACGGTTTTAAATATCACTATCTTTTTTGATGGTTATATCTATAAACTTCATGAAAAAATTACCAGTATTGATAAAAATAAAAAATTAGTATTTTTTACTAACTTTTATATTTCTTTAAAAAATATTTTAGATATTGAAGAAATTGATATATTCGATTCAATCTGCTAATTATATTTTCTTTCGTAAGACAAATAAAATGGAAAAATTCCAAAAATTATTGGGAATCCAAGAGAAATTATGGAACTTAAAAGATTGAATATTGAAATAATAATATTTTCAATAATTCCTGTATTAATCGCAACAATAAAAGCATCGATAATATTAATTAAGCTAAAAATAAAACTAATCAAACCGATAATTGCTAAAATAACCCCTAAAACTTCTAAAGCGATTATTAATCCTTTTTTATGTTTGCGACTTTCTAAGATTAAAACAATCGAATAAGCAACTCCAATTCCTAAACTAGTTAAAAGTGAAGCAATAACAAAAGGAAGAGCTAAAATATTTTGAATAACAAACATAATAAGTGGAATTAAATATGTTGAAATTGCTAAAGCTAACATCGCATATAAAGCAAAGCCATAATTGCCGCTATTTTTTGCACGATAAAAATAAAAGCCAATAAAACAATAAAATACAACATTAATCGCTAAAGAAATTATCGAAAAAGTATCATAGCTCGAACCTTGGAAATATACCGATAAAAAAATCGAAACTATAGAAAATAAAGCGTATAAAAGGGATATTAATGTTGCATAAGTTAAAAAACCATTTTTAAAATTAATTCTTCTCATAATTTAGTATTCTATCATAAACAAAAAATATTCCATACAAAAAAGGCTCGGTTACCGAGCCTTTTAAATTAGTTATCAAGATTAGAATCTATATTTTTTGAAAGCTTTTAATCCTTCAAAAACTGCTGTTTCACCTAATTCGTCTTCAATTCTTAATAATTGGTTATATTTAGCCATTCTATCTGTTCTAGAAGCAGAACCAGTTTTAATTTGACCAGCATTAACAGCAACAGCTAAATCAGCAATTGTTGTATCTTCAGTTTCGCCACTTCTATGGGAAACCATTGTGGTATAACCATTAATTTGAGCCATTCTAATAGCATCTAATGTCTCAGTTAAAGTACCAATTTGATTAACTTTAATTAAAATTGAATTAGCAATACCTTTTTTAATACCTTCGGCTAAGATTGATGGATTAGTAACGAATAAATCGTCACCAACTAATTGAATTTTATTACCTAATCTATCAGTTAAAACTTTCCAACCATCCCAGTCTCTTTCTCCTAAGCCGTCTTCAATAGTAATGATAGGGTATTTAGCGATCATTTCTTCATACCATTCAATCATTTCTTCAGAAGTTTTAACACCTTGTCCAGATTTCTTTAAATTATATTTACCAGTTTCTGGATCATAGAATTCTGAAGCAGCAACGTCCATTCCCATGAAAATTTGTTCGCCAGGTTTATAACCAGCTTTAACAATTGCTTCCATAATTAATTCAAGTGGCTCAGTATTTCCTTCTTTACATGAAGGAGCAAATCCACCTTCATCGCCAACACTAGTAACATAGCCTTTTTTCTTTAAAACATCTTTTAAAGCATGGAATGTTTCAACGCCAGCTCTTAAAGCTTCACGGAATGTATCAAAACCTGCAGGAATAATGAAGAATTCTTGGAAATCAACAGTAGAATCAGCATGAGCACCACCGTTAATAACGTTCATCATAGGTGTAGGTAAAACTTTAGCATTGACACCACCTAAATATTGATAAAGTGGTAATCCAAAAGCTTCAGCAGCTGCTCTAGCACAAGCTAATGAAACACCAAGTAAAGCATTAGCACCTAAATTTTTCTTAAATGGTGTACCATCTAACTCAAGTAATTTTTTATCAACTTCAACTTGATTATCAGCATACATACCAACGATTTCAGGAGCAATAACTTCATTAATATTACTGACTGCTTTTAAAACGCCTTTACCTAAATATCTAGCCTTATCGCCATCTCTTAATTCGAGAGCTTCTCTTTCACCAGTGGAAGCACCAGATGGAACAATTGCTCTACCTACTGCGCCACAATCAAGAGTAACTTCTACTTCTACAGTAGGATTTCCACGAGAATCTAAAACTTCACGTGCATAAACATCAATAATTTCTGTCATTTAACTTTCTCCTTTATAAAAGTCATAAATATTATAGTAAAAAAGAAATTAAAATTAAACAACTAAGGTTGAGAAAGTAAATGTTAAATAAGTATGTGCGGTTACTTAACTAACTCTCGTTTATTAGCCTTTTCAATAAAGCTCTTTGCTTCTTTATAAGTGATATTAAACTGAAGCATCAATTCCTTAACACTAAGATGCGGATTATGTCTAATTGTTTGATAGATTTCTTCTAAAACTTCCTTTTTCATTATTTTGATTTTCCTAATTAACTTTAGTACGGCGGTACATGTTTTTAACCATTTCCTTATAAGTTTTGAATACTTCGTTATCTTTATCTACGAATTTAATATTATCTCCGCAGCTTAACAACAAGGCGCACACTTCCTTATAAGATTTAGTTGATATTCTTATTAAAGAATGATTTTGTGAATAATCTAATTCTACATCTTTAAAACTCTTTTTTAATCTATTATATGCAACTTTTTTAACCAAGATTCTAAAAGTAACTAAATCATCATTACCATAGATCTCGTGATTAGGCATATTTTTAATCCTTTCTAGGTCTTCTTTAAATTTATGTGAAATAGAAAGTTTTTCGCGATCATTAACAAATTCTAAGAATGTTAATTTAGGCAAACTATAACAATGAACCTCTTTACGGTAATAACCAAAAAGATAAATTAGGCCATCATAATTTTTAAAGCAAATCGGAACAACATAGCAATTAAAGGTTCTTTCAGCAATCTCATATTTTATCTTGATTGCTTTCTTTAAATAAATAGCTTCGGTAATTCTTATCATCTTTTCTAAATCGGACTTTGAAATTTGATTATTAGAAAAAATTAAAGAATTACTAAGAATAATACCATTAGGATTACAAGCATTAATCATATCAATAACTTCAGGCGAGTTTATTGATAAATTTATAGCATACATATCATCGACGCTTTTTAAAGCCATTGGTAAAAATTGTTTTCCAGCATAAGCATATCCTCCGCCTCGCCCTCTAACACTATCAATTCCTAAAGGTTCCAACTTATGAGCGTAACGAGTAATAGTTCTAAGTGAAACATTCAAATAACGAGCCAAGTCCTCCCTTGAACAGGTCTCTGGAGAGTGTGACTGAAGATAATTCAAGAACTTTATAGAATTAATTAAATCAGTAGTATTTGACATTTTATTGTCCCCTTTTGCTTTCAAAAATTTTTTAAAATTCATTGTTTTTTTAATTCTAACATATAGAATTGTGTTATTTGTGTCCATTTTTAAGAAATTCAACTAAAAATTAGATATTTTCCAATATGGTGTCACTATTTAAATTCACAATCATTCACAAATTATTGAATGTTAGGCTAATAAACGTTTATGTTAACCACTATTTAATCAATTACGAACAAAATTTTTTTACTCATCGTCTTTAAACCGAATAAAAAAAGTATTAAAAAGGGGGCGAATAAATGCCCCTAAAAAATATATAACGATTACTTAAAAACTTTCTTTAAAATTTCTAAAATTTCCTTATGAGTAACCTTTTTATATCCACCAGCTTCAAAACAAGAATTAGCTATAGCTTCAAGCATATCTTCGCTAGCTCCAAGTTCGCTAATATGAGTTACCATATGTGATTCTTTGATGAACTTAGCTAGAGCCTCGATGCATTCTAAAGCGACTTCTTCTTTTGTTTTATAGGTCTCATCAGTATTCCAAATATTCTTAGCGAATCTAACAAATTTATCTAAGCCATATTTATAAATATGTTTATGATAAGGAACGCTGATAGCAGCTAATCCTATGCCGTGTGCACAATCAGTATAAGCGCCTAATTGGTGTTCGATATTATGAACTTCCCAATCCTGCGTTTTTCCTAGTCCAACTAAAGTATTTAAAGCTAATGAAGCTGTCCACATAATATTGCTTCTTGCTTCATAATTTTTAGGATTAGGAATAGCTTTTGGATTGCGGCGATAATACTTTTCATCAATCCTTCAATCAAATAATCGCTTGTATTATCATCACCACTAAAATATTGCTCCATTAAATGGGAAAATACATCAATAATACCACTTACCATCTGATATTCACTAACTGAATAGGTATATTCTAGATTTAAGATTGAAAATTTTGGATAAACTTCTGGAGGAAATACTCTTCTCATTTTTATTTTGTGCTCCTGATAAGTTATAATGCTTCCACCATTAAACTCAGAACCTGTTCCTACCATTGTAAGAATCGAGCCAATTGGAACTAATTTTTTACTAAAATCTTTATTTTCTAACCAAATAGTCTTAAATGGATCTTTAATTCCTCTTGCTGCGCTCATCCCTTTAGCACAATCAATAACACTTCCTCCACCAACAGCTAAAATTGAATCGATATCATTTTCTTCAATAATTTTTACGCCTCTTAACATATCGGTTTATTTTGGATTTGGTGTAATTCCTGAACATTCAAAAATATCTTTGTTTTCTTTTTTTAAATCGAAATAATTTGATCATAAAGCTCTATTCTTTTAATATATCCACCACCATAAACAAGCATGATTTTCTTGCCATATTTTTTTAATTCATCTCTTAAAGCGGATAAACTATTTTTTCCAAAATAAATCTTAGTTGGATTATAGAATGTAAAATCATAAATTATCTTTTTTCTTCTTTTTTAAATAACAAAATAATTTTGGAATCTAAATCTTACTTTAGGTCAAGAGTTTTAAATAAATTTTATGAAATATTATTTATCTAACAAAAAATGCGATAAAGATCGCATTTACTTAATAATTCCTGGTGGAGATGCGGAGAATTGAACTCCGGTCCATAAATTATCCTATTTTACTTCTACAGTTTAGTAAAGGTTTAAATTTCACGACTTATCAACCTTCACAAACTTTTCGTCGCTAGATTATATTGAAATTTCATCTAAACTTATAATCATCATTTAAACTATTTCCTATCTTAATAGAATTAACGCCCTAGGAAAAATAAGCAATTAATTCTCGCATACAGTTATTTATTAATTTTAATCTGCAATTAAGCAGCGTATGCTAAATTGTAATTTCTGTTGCCAGATATTTTTAAATAGTGGTTAGGCCACAACTCCACTGCACATAAAACCAAATATATCTATGTCGAAACCAAGACATCCCCAATTTCTATATAATAATATACATTATTTTATTAATTTTTATCAATTAAATAATATAATTCTTCAAAATCTTCACTTAAATGATAATTATAAAGCTCGTTTTTATTAATCCAAAAAATTTCACCCTCCTTAGAAGAATGAATTTCACCTTCAAAATCGTCACTTTTATAAAGAAAGCCTAAATAGCGAATATTTTCAACCCGTTTCCATTCCTTAATCGCACATAATTTGAATGATTTTAATTTTAACCCGGTTTCTTCATATATCTCTCTAATTAAACCTTCATCTAATGATTCATCTTCTTCAATATGTCCTCCTGGAAAAGAAATTCCTGGCCAATCAGATTTTTTTCTATCAACAACTAATATTTGATTTCCCTTATAAATCATACACATATTAGTTAAAATGCATTTTTGATATTTCTTATCTACCATATATAAATAATTTTTGCGACTATTTCTTAAATAGTATATACTATTTAAGCATTGAGGTAAAAGTAATGGCAAAGAAAAACGTAAAAGTTATTAAAAATAAAAAGAAAATCAATTGGAATAAAATTCTCTTTTATCTTAAATCGCTAATCAATAATGGTGTAATTAAAGAGATTGGTATTAAGCATTGGCTAATATCTATTCCAATTTTCATACTTTCTTTATTCATTTCGGTTATTCCAATTTTAACTACTGAAGCTACTAGAAATGGTTCTTCCTTAGTAAATAACCAATATAATGATGTATTAGTTGAAGGAATCTATGGTTATATAAACGATACAGAGACAATTGATTTTGAAGTTAATGACCATACATTAGCTCCTACTACTGCTTTAGATGAGGGAAGTAATGTCTACACCTATCGTAGAGAAAACTATCGATTTGATATCTATTTCTTCGATACTACTGGTACTAATTTATCATTTAATGAACAAGTAACTGAAGTTAATAGTAATAATCCAAATCTTCAATCAACCTTATATCTTTCATCTTCTTATTATTCATTAACAATAGTTAATCCATCAACTGGTCAAGCTGTTGGTTCTACTGCTGGAAATTATAACCATATGGATAATTTCGCTTCATTTAAAAATTATTTATCAAATAAAGTTGATCAAGCTGGTACCATTGATGAAATTAAAACTGGTTATATGAATAATCTATATTCCTTCCTTGATTTAGGCTATTTAGATATAAGAGTGAACAATGTATTAATCTATACTGGGATTTGTTTAGGAATTAATGCTGGTATTACCTTAATTGTTTGGCCAATCTTAATAATTATGACAAAAGGTAAAAATAATCCTAATCGCAATATTAAGTTCTATCAAATTATGGGTATTACCTTCCATTCAACACTTGCTCCAGCTATCCTAACTTTAATTTTAGGATATATTATGAATGCTAACTTCTCATATATGACTATGTTATATGTTATGATGTTTGGCTTTAGAGCAATGTGGTTATCAATGAAATATTTAAGACCACCGCTTCAATAATTAAATTTATTTATTAACAATCCGTTAAATTTTTTAACGGATTTTTATTTTTAAATATTTTTATTATATTTATTTTCAATAAATAAAGTCTTTTTCTTCCACTTAATAAACACAATTAACAAAGTTACAGCGCTTATTAATAAACTTGAAATTGGAAAATTAAGCCAAATTCCAAAATCAAAATAAATAAGGTCGCAAAAGAAAAATTCTGTTAGCTTCATCATTTCGTTTCTCACCTAACCTAATCGATATTATTACACTGCTTCCTACACCAACTAAATCAGAAAAACGAATAATATTATTATAAATGGCCAAACCAAATTAACTGCGCTAAATACAGTTTGCCCCAAATAGAATGAAACGAAAAAGCCATCAATAATTATATAAATTGCGCTAAATAACATCCTGATTGCTCCTGGAAAAGCAATTTTAAAAAATAATTTTCTTATCGGCGCCTTTTCGAAGAAGCTTGTTTCTAACATATTCTCTTAATCATTTCTTAAATTATTCTATTTTTAGAAAAATTAAAAAATAGTAAAAATAATCTCAAATTTAAATGATTTATTATAAATATAGGGTTTTATAAAAATAAAAACCTCTTCTCAATAAAGAAAAGAGGTTAGTTAAATTAATATAAATAAATTATAAAATTGTCGAAACAAAATTAACAATTGCACTTAATGCTTGAGTAGTTGTTTCTCCACTATCTCCGGTTCCAGTATCAGTTCCTCCGCTTGTTCCGGTTAAAACGCTAGAAAGTAAAGCTAAAAAGAGAAAAACAATACCAAAAGCCAAAGTCAAATAAGAAACAATTAACTCACTCCCCCTTTCCTTAGTTTTGACGAAAACATTAAGGCCGCCACCAGTAATTGCACCAGAAGCACCTTCACTTTTACCACCTTGAAGTAATGATAATATAATAATAATTACACAAATAACCCAGAATATCCAATCATACCATAGCATATTTTTAATCTCCTTGAACGCTTAAATATTTTATCTTTTAAATTTAATTAAGTCTACTTTTATTTATTTATAAATTAAATAGACCTTGCTAACCTACTTTTTATTTGTTTGTTGAGGATTTCTTCTA
>CASEST010000077.1 GCA_949290725.1 uncultured bacterium | reverse complement strand
ATGGTGGACCATCTAGGACTTGAACCCAGAACCTAACCGTTATGAGCGGTCCGCTCTAACCAATTGCGCTAATGGTCCAAGTATTCTTTTATATAAATGGTAGCATCGGGGGGACTCGAACCCTCGACATGCCGGGTATGAGCCGACCGCTCTAACCAACTGAGCTACGATGCCATCTATTTGCGTTATTTTAATGGTGGACCCTAGGAGAATCGAACTCCTAATCCAAGCTTGCAAAGCTAGTGTTATCCCATTTAACTAAGGGCCCATTTCATAGCGCTCAATTATAATAGCAAAGTTATTGCTTTAAATCAAGCGCTATTTAAGAAAACAAGGAGAATTTTTTAAAATTGTTAAATTTTCTTATTATACTTCTTATTGTATTGCCTAACTAAATTAGATTTTTTATGTTTCGCATTAGTTTTACAGCAATCACATTCACTTAAAGGATTTTCTTTCCTTATTCTTTTAATAACAAAATATATAATTAATAAAATAACAATAATAATGGCAATAATTAAGACGACTATATCAATCCAATTCATTATTAATTTCCTTTAGTTAAAGCTTTTTTATCTCTATATCTATTAATAAATATAATTGAAATAACCGCAATCACAATTAAAGCAAGATAAATAAAGAGTGTCCACCACCATGTGCCAATCAAATAGAAGGCACTTGCTGCAATATATGAAGTAATTAACCAGAATGCAATTGTATTTTTTAAAGTTCCCTTTTTTAGTTCTGCTTTAGCTGTAGCAACTGCAGCAAAGCATGGAATTGTTGTCATATTAAAGACAATGAAAGCCAAAATTCCAGGAATATTAATTCCAGTAGCTGCAACCATCATTCCAACATCGCTAGCTCCTTCAATAGCTTCTATGCCAGAAGGAAGACTTGATGGATCAACAACTGCAGAAACAACTGCTCCTAGCATTGCAAATGTAGCAATAACATTTTCTTTAGCAATTAAACCAGTAATTGCACCAACAGCAAATACCCATCCAAAACTACCTAATTGAGAACCAAAACCTAATGGAGTAAATAATGGTTGAATTATTTTTCCAATATTGGCTAAGATCGAATCATCTGTAGTTAAAGCGGTTAAGAAACCTTCTTCTTCACTATATTGAATATATTGCCAATCTGGTGTGAATGATTGTAAAAACCAAATCAAAATATTTGAAACGAGGATAATTGTAAATGCTTTTTTAACGAAGTGTTTACATTTATCCCAAACATGAAGCATTAAAGAAGAAAATTTAGGTAAATGATAAGCAGGAAGCTCCATAATGAATGGAGGAGTTTCACCTCTTAATGTGGTATTTCTCATAACCAAGATTGCGACAATCGCAACAACCATCCCGGTGAAATACATTCCTAAAGTAATCAAATCAGCGTTACCAACCTCAAATAATGAAATGATAGCTCCAGCACAAGCAGTTAAAATTGGCAATTTAGCACTACACGAGAAGAAAGGAATAACTCTAACAGTAGCAATTCTTTCTTTATCAGTAGCTAAAGTTCTGGTATTTGTCATAGCAGGAACGGAACATCCAAATCCCATTATCATTGGCATGAATGCTCTTCCACTAACGCCGAATCTTCTAAAGATACGATCAAGAATGAAAGCGACACGAGCCATATAACCAGTATCTTCTAAAATTGAGAAGAAAAGGAATAGTAATAAAATTTGTGGCAAGAAACTTAAAACCGAGAAGACCCCAGCTAATAAGCCATCAACAACTAATGCTTGAGCCCAATTTTGTGCTCCAGCCATAGACATTCCATCGCCAACTAAATTAGAAATCCAATCAGTTAAGCCGACTAAACAAGTTTGCAAGAAAACACCAGGAGATTGAATGCCAGCGTCAGCATTATAAATAATTCCTTCCCAAGTTGTTCCACTAGCTAATGAATCTAAGCCTAAATTGCCTAACCAACCTTGTAAATAAAGGAAATTTTCACTAAAAGTGAAATGGAAAACTAAAAAGAGAACAATAACGAAGAAAATCAAACCAAAGACTCTATTTGTAAGAACTTTATCAATCTTATCTGATTTAGTTAATTTGACTTTGCCTGTATCTGCCTCATTTCTTTTTAATGCAACTGAATAATGATCATGAATATATTTATAACGACTGTCAGCGATAATTGCCTCAAAATCGTGCCCGAATATATCATCATTTATTGAATTTTGTGCATCGAGAACTACATTATATTCGCGCGGATGGTTCTCCTTTTCAATTGAATCAGACTCAACTAATTTAATCGCATGAAATAAAGCATGTTTAAGTCCTTCATTTTCTAATTTAGTTTTTACTTCTTCAATAACAGGACCGACTTTAGTATTTAATAAGATTGATGTCCCTTCTCTAACTTTTGATGATTGTTGATAAACTATCTGCATTAAATTCGTTAAATTGTCTTCCTTTAAAGCACTAATAGGAACGACTGGAACTCCTAATGCTTTACTAAGTTTTTTAACATCAATGCTTTCCTTATTTTTTTCTAAAACATCCATCATATTTAAAGCGACAACTAATGGGACATTCATCTCTAATAATTGCGTAGTTAAATATAAGTTTCTTTCTAAGTTTGTAGCATCTACAAGATTAATGACGCAATCAGGTGCTTCATCAATTATATAATTTCTTGAAATAACTTCTTCAGGGGTATAAGGTGACAAAGAATAAATACCAGGTAAATCAACAATATCAATTGGCTCTTTTTCTTTTTTATAAACACCTTCCCTTTTATCAACTGTAACTCCAGGCCAGTTACCAACATGAGCTGTTGAACCGGTTAAAGCATTAAATAAGGTAGTTTTACCACAGTTTGGGTTTCCGGCTAAAGCGACTTTTATCATAAATTATCACCTTCTTTCACGATGCATAAAACATTTTTAGCCTCATTCTTTCTTAATGTTAGCTCATAAGAACGAATGGTAATTTCAATCGGATCGCCAAGAGGAGCTTTTTTTCTTAAATAAACGCTAGCCCCAGGAGTAACTCCCATATCAAAGAGTCTTCTTCTAATTACTCCTTCTCCATTTACCGTTTTAATAACTCCCTCTTCTCCAACTTTAAAATTATCTAAAGTTTTTTCCATAGAATCTCCTAACAAACAAATATCGAATTAGCAATAACTCTATCTAAAGCTAATCGAACATTTTTAACTTCTACGATAACGTTTCCTTTATCCGAAGCAATGATTTTAATTTCCGAATTAACTCCTAAGCCTAAACTCTCGAGATGTTTTTTAATTTTAGGATCATTAGAAATTCGAATAATTTTTAAAGGAATATTTATTGGTGCAATTGCAATTGGCATTTTCTTTTCCTCCAGTTATTTTGACTAAAGCAAAATGTTAGACAAAACTAACTATACATATTAAAATACTTTCTCTTAAAAATGTAAATAAGAAAGTTAGTTGAAACTAACGAAATCTCAAATAACAATGTTTTGCCAATAAATATAAAAAAATGAAGACTTAATTAGTCTTCATTTTTTCCATCATTTTGAACAATATTTTTAATAACATTCATCGTTTCTTCACTAACAACATGTTCGATACGACAAGCATCATCTTCAGCAACTTCTTTTTTTATTCCTAAGGAAATTAAAAAATCAGTGAGTATTTTATGACGTTCATAAATTTTTAAAGCATAATCATAACCTTTTTCTTTAAAAACTATCGAATCATCATTTAAAACATCAATATATTCTTTACTTTTTAAATTAGCGATTGCACGCGAGACACTAGCTCTTGAAAAGCCCATACGATTAGAGATATCAATCGCATGAACTGCAGACTTTTCTTCTTTTAAAATAAGAATTGTCTCTAAGTACATTTCTTCACTTTCGTTATAAAATTTATTCATCTTAAGGTAACATCGCTCCTGCTTTTCTATAAAGATTATACCATTCTTCTTTTAATAGTCTAATTTTTAATCCATCTAATGCTTCTTTAATATGCTCTTTATTAGTTGAGCCATTAATTAAATAAACATTTTCCCCTAACATCAATAAAAAGGCGACTGCAATAGCAGTTTTATTTACTTGGTATTTATCTTTTAAAATCGATAAATATTCATTTAAAGCTTTATATTTCTCATTATTAAAAATTAAACCTTCAAACATTCCATATTGGAAAGGTGACCAACACTGTAAATCAATATTATTCATCTTTAAATAAAAGAAGAGATTAGAAATATCATAGGTTGCCTCTTTAAAATCAGTATTAAAATTAAATATTGAAGAAAGCATATTCAAATGCCCTAAACCGAGTTGAAGCTGATTAACTTCGATCATAATATCTTCTTTTTTTAAATAATCCATTAATGAATTATTAAAATTAGAAACGCCAAAATGTTTAATATAACCATTTTTAAATAAATAAGTTATAGCCTCTTTAACTTCTTTATTATCTAAAAAGATATCTGGTCGATGTAATAAATAATAATCTAAATATTCTATATTCATTCTTTTTAAAGAAGCAAGGCAAGAAGCGATAATATGTTCTTTACTTAAATCATAATAAGCTGCATCTTCATTTCTTCTTTTAACGATTCCACATTTCGATTGAATAATCATTTTTTCTCTTAAATGTGGATTAGCTTTTATAACTTCGCCTAATTTAATTTCTGCTTCGCCATCATTATAAATATCAGAAATATCAAAAAAATTAATTCCATTAGCTAAATCAAATTCAATTAAGGAAGTTAAATCTTCAACACTTAAATCATTTAAACGCATTAAACCTTGAATAATTCTACTTTTTTTCATTTTTTCTCCTAAATTTTTTTAATTCTTCTTTATCGAATTTACTAACTCGATAAGAATCATTTATTTTTGAAATGGTCATGTTAATAATAAAATCATCTACCTTTTCATTTTTTAAATAATTATTAATTACTTCTTCTTTATAAAATAAATAAATTGTCGCTAAAAGCCAAGCAATCATCATTTTTATATAATAATTAGAAAGATTAATCGTAAGATTAATATATTTAAAAACTTGATTAATATCGATTTTTTCTTTACTTTTTTTATCATTAATTAAAGGAAAAAGCAATTTTAAACCACTTCGAGTAATAATAAAATTTTGATTTGTTAAATCTTTATTATTTAATAACGGATCAATAATTTCATTTAGATAATAACTAGGATCTAAATAATAATATTTATAACTGATCGTATCACTTATCGCCCAAGTATCTAATAGATTATTTTTTAAATTAGATTCTAAAAATAATATATTATTAAAAAGATAAGTTTTAAATAATCTAATATCTTTAAGATTATTTAAAACTTTTAGATAAATAATAAATTCTTCATAATATTTAAAAGAATTATAGTTAATTAAATAATAATTTAAAAATTCTTTATCTTTAGTTATAGTTTTAACAATTTGATTAATTAATGGAGAATATAAACCAATAATCATTAAGTTTTTTGTATCTAAAATATTTCTTTCTCGATTAATACGAAAAATATTATCTTCTTTTTGAAAAGATAATAAAAATTTTTCAAAACTAATAATAAAATTATTATCTAAAGAAATATTATTTAAATTAATCTCATATTCCATCAATTTTACCTATTTTTCACTATTTATTTTTAATAGCTCTTTCCCATTTTTATATGCTACATAATGATTTACATTATATAAGAAAATTAAAGAGGATGAAGAAGAAAATAATGCCGCCATTCTTTCAGGAGGAACAACAATAAAGATTTGAGCGTTAATATTTTGATTATTATAAAAAGATAATAAAGCTTTAATTCTTCTTTGATCCATATTATTAAAAGCTTCATCAAATAAGATAGGACATAAACTATTCTCAACTTCATTTTTTCTAATCGCATTTAAAAAACAAGCGATGATAATCACATAAAATGGATTTTGAATCTCTCCACCACTCCTTTCTTTGCAAACTTTAGAAAATAAGGTCTCTCTTCCTTCATCATTTAAAGAAACGATTTTAATATCATAAGACATAAAATTACGGTAATCTGAAAAATCATTGATCGCTTTTAAAGTATCATTATCTGGATTATCTAAAGAAATTAGATTAAAAACCGAATCTAAACAATCTTTATGTTCTTTACTTAAACTTTCATAAAATTCACCAAAACGGTCATAATTTTCGCTAGTTTCTAAAATATCATAGATTTGAGCAAACTTCTTATCTTTTTTATTAGCTCTAGATAAAATAATCTTATAAGTTTCATTATTTATTCCAAAACTAATTTTAGCTAATATTGCATTAATCTTTTTAATCACATCTTTTTTATGATTAATTCTCGCTCTTAATTCATTAACATAATTACTTCTAAATAATATTAATGATTCATTATGCGCTTTTTCACATCTTTCTTTATAACGATTGAGTTCATTATTTTTTAAACGAACTAATTCGTTATTATATTCATTTAAATTGGCGATATCAGCATTTAAAAATATTCCAATATCTTGATATTTTTTCATCTTTTCTTCAACATCGACCTTATAATGATATTTTTCTTCAATCAAATGATTTTTTAAGGATAATAGATCATTATTGTTCGATATTAAATTCAAAACTTCATTTTTTAATGTTAATGAACCATCAACCTCTTTTAAAAGTTCATTATATGTTTTAATTAATCTTTCATTTTCTTTAATTAAAGTTTCTTTTTCATTAATTTTTTTATAAATATCAAGCATTTTATTTGAATATTCATCAATTTTAGAAACCAGCTCATTTCTTTCTTCTTTCCTTTCTTCTCTTAAATGCGAAAGTTTAGTTAATTCTGGATTATTTAAAGTTTCTTTTTCTTTTTTCGCTTTATTTAAACGATTTAAAAGATCTTTTTCTTTATCCCAATAATTATTATCAAAGCGATTATTTAATTTAAAAATCTTTGATAAATAATCGCTAATCGCTTCTAAATCATCATATTCTTGCTTTAATTTTTTATATTTATTCTCATTATCTTTTAATGATGAAAGAATATTTTTTAATGCTAATTCACTTGCTTTTTTCCCAATATAATAATGATTATAGTTCTTTAAAGGGATTTTATTTAATCTTCCTTCATTATAAATAAAACAATCATCAGTCGCTTCATTATTTTTTAATGATAAATTATTATCGCAAGCTAAATAAACATCACCTAATAAATTAGAGGCATAAATTTTGGCTAAATCATTATTGAAAGTTAAATAAGAAGCTAAAGAATTTTCCTTGATTTCTTTTTCTTCAAATTTATTTAAATTAATGATGGTTTTTCCGCTATATTTATCTTTAATTTCAGCATAAATATCTTTAACTTCTTTAAAATAAAGAGGTGAAACTAAAATATTAAAGCGTCTAGCATTTAAAAAGCCTTCAATCACATCGCGATATTTTTCATCTTTTATCTCAATGAGTTCACAAAAAGGAGCGATAAAAAAATCTTTTTTATTTCGCATTCTTTCTTTAATAATATTTACAAATTCACTTAAAGAGGAATCATCATAAATATTTCTAAAGTTAACTAATTCATTTCTTTTTTTAGTTAATTCGATGATTTTTCTTTCGCAATCTTCAATTTCAGTTTTCTTTTTATTTGTCTCTAAATCAAACTTTTTGAAATTTTGAAAAGCAGCTTCAAAAAGATATTCGCTCTCCTTTTTAAATTCAGCATAATTATGGGATAAATAATATTTTTCTAATTCTTCTTGATTTAAAATTGGAAAATTAGACCTTTTATTTAAATCAAGAATTAGCTTTTTAACATCAAAATAAGAGTTTTGGAAAGCTAATAATTTAATGTCTAACTTTGCTTTTTCATCTTCAAGTACTTCAACTTTTTTAATAATTTTTTCATAATCGCCTAATTCTTCATTATTTAAAAAGTTTTCAACTTCTTCTTTTTCCTTAATTAAATTATTTTTTATATTTAAAACTTCTTGATATTCTTTTTCTAAAGCAATTTTTTCCTTTTTCAAATTTTGAATAAGATTATTTATTTCTTCACGTTTTTTAAAAGGAATTGCATATTCAATATTTTCGCTATCTTTAATAACTTTTAAATATAAATCTCCTTTATTTTTAATTTCTTCTAAAAGAGAGATTTTTTCTTCGCAATTTTTAATTTGAATTAATAAATCGTGATATGAGCGAGATTTAGATTTTAATTCTTTTAAATCAAGATTATTTTGATCCATTAAAAAATTATAAATAAATTCATCAACATCATTAATTGGTTTAAAAGCGATCGCTTTTTTAATTAAATCGTCATAAATTGGATTAACTTTTAAACGTTCTTTAATTCTTTTAGCAATCTCTTTTTTATCGCTAGTATTAAATTCATAAAAATAAGCACCATTATCTTGATAAACTTTACGTAATTCATTATAAGGATTAATAATTTTCTCTTTAGTGATATAAGCTTCTTCAATTAAAGAATAATTTTCAACATAATAATATGATTCTTTTAAAGATGCGGCATTATTTAATTCTAAAACAACTCCTAAAACCGCCTTTTTAGCTAATCGATCTTGAATTTCTACAGCAATATGCGAAATAACATTTTCTCCACGAAGATATTCATTATTTTCGCTACCTAATTTTCCACGAACATAAGTTTTAACACTTCTAGCACTTCTTTCATTGGCTGCCATATTAAATTTGACATTTCCAGCTAAAAGAAGATATTGCAAAGCATCTAATAAAGAAGATTTACCAGTACCATTATCTCCACTAATACCGATTATTTTTCCATTTAATTCTATAGTTTGATTAGCAAAAAATTGCCAGTTAACCAACTTAACCTTCGTTATTAGTTTCATCTTTAAACTCCTTATAATTTTTAATTCGTTCAATTAAACTATCAATGTCCTTACTAGAAACTAAATAGTTGATTGTATTATAAATTTCAACCTTTGTTTCGTTTTCTTCTTTTAAATAATTTAAAATTTTATAATCTTTTAAAACTTTTAAGCTATCTTCAATTTGACTTTTTGTTAATGGATAGCGATATATTCCAAATTCATCGATTAATTTATTAATTTCTGATAAAGAGATGGTAATAAAAGAAGAATCTAAACTTATTTCACTGCGTATTTTTTCTAAATAAAGCAATTTTAAAATTAAAATAATTACGCTTTCTCTTTTATTAAATTTTAAAGAAGCAATTTCATCATCATTATTTATCGCAATGATTCCATCATTCTTTATCATTAACTTTTTATTAATAAAAGAAAGATAAATATCGATTAATTCTTTAATATTAGCCTGCATAATAAAATAATAATCTTCACTATCTTCATTTAAATCGCGAAGCAAAAAACATTCATCGAGTAAACGGGTAATAACACGTGAAAAATTATCTTTTTCTTTATTATTTAACTCATTATATTTAATTAAAAAATCGTTAATTTCCATTATCAGCTACCTCTTTTTTAGTTAATATAAAGTTCTTTAAATTATTTAAAGAAATATAATCATACAAATCATTATTTCCAATATATTCAATTTTATATGGTGCTTCTTCATTATCATATATAAATAGATATAATGTTTTAATAACATCATCATTATTATTATTTAATATATCTATTAAAGGAATTTTATTTCTTTCTTTTAAAATATCTAAAGCATATTGATATATTTTTATTGGGGAATATTTCATCGAATCAATGATTCGATGATCGATCTCTTTTTCTTTTTCATTTATTTCATAATTAGAAACTTCTTTAAGTTTAATTTCTTCTTTATAATAATTTCTTTTTTTAGGAGAATATAAACTTCCTTCATTAATAATTTCACTTTTATAAAATAAAGAAGAAAAAGAAATTAAATCATCATCGGCTAAATATTTTAAAGTCTTTAAAGCTCTTTTAATTTTAGAAGAATAATTATTTGAATGATTATTTAAAAATTTAATTCGTGAAACTGCACGATTTAAATATTCATTATCTTTACGAATTATTTTTTTAATTAATGGAATAATTCTTTCAATCTTATCTTTAAATTCATCTAAGAAAGATAAAATTGTCTCATTTAAAAGATTATATTCTTCATCATTTAAAACTATATTGTTTCTTCTAACTTCATTTTCGATTAATTTAGAGTGAATTATTTTATCTAAATAAATATCATCAATTAAATCTAATATTCCCTTTTTATCTTGATTTATTTTATCTCCATATCCATATAATAATCGATTTAAACGATTATTTTCTTCTAAAGGTAAGATTCTTGAAGTAAAAAAAGAATAATAGGAAGATTCCATAATTAAAGCGATAATATCATTCGTCTTTAAATTCTCATCTTTAGCTAATTTATCAAATTCAGCGATTATTATATTATTTGATTCATTTAAATCTCTTAAAAACTTATCTAAATTAACATTAATATTATCTAAAATACCAAAATTAATTGATTCATCATTATCATTCATTATTCTTTTTAAAGAATAATGAATATTATTTAAAGGAGTAATTAAATCAATATAGTTATACTTTTTATTATAATTATTATTTTTTTCAATATTAAAAAATGCTTCAAAAAGATAAGAAGTATAAATATTTAATTCAACCTCTTCTTTAAAATCAATTTTATGATTAACTTTAATCCATCCTTTATTTAAAAATAAATTAAATTTTTTAAATGCAATATCTTTTAAAGAAGTCTTTTCTTCAATCTCTTTTTCAACTTCATTATTATCTATTTCATAGATTTTCTCTTTTTTAAAAGACTTATATTCATTAATTTTATCAATCAAAAATAAGATTACTTCATTTTTTTCACGTTCAATCGTTAAATATCGATATAAAGAATTTAATAAAAAATAATTTAAATCATGGTCTTTATAAGTTAAAACTTTAAATAGTTCGCTATTTATTTTCATTGAATAAAAACTATTATCCATAATAAAAATATTTTATCATTTTTAACTTCTTTTAGATATTGATTATGTAGTTATTAATTAATAATTCCTATTAATTTCATCATCTTCATCATATTCATTATAGTTATCATTATAAAATATCGCCTTAAAATAATGATGAATAACATATTTAGTTAAATCATAGATTAAATCTAACTTTTTAGTTTATCATCATTATTTTCAATTCTTTTATAATATAGATTTATCCCTAACATAAAAGTAGCTAATACATCATAAAAACCATAATTTTGTCTTACTTAATTATCTATATTTAATCAATAACTCTTTATTCTTTAAATAAATACAAAAAATTCTCCTAACTACATTCATGTTTTTTATCCATATTCTTAAAACATTAAATCCGTTTTCGCTAAGTAGATATTATTTATTCTTTATCTAAATACCGCTTTAAAGCATCTTTTTCAATTCTTTTAACAAATTCTTCTTTTCCTAAACAATAGTTATCAATATCATAAGGATATTTTTTAGCTAATTCTTCTTTTAATCTTCCATATTCATTCGCTACTAATTGATGATGAATCAAATATTCTTTAAAAGCTAAATGACGAGTTAAATTATAAGAATCACTACTTTTAAAAATATGAATCTGATGAGTTCTTTCATCTCCGCCTTTACGTAGATAGCGTCTTGACTTTATTCCAAATTCTCCTAAATATTCATACCCTATCTTTTCAAATTCTTCCTTTTTTTGATCAACTTTCTCTAAAGATTTAACGCTAATCATAATATCAATAATCGGTTTAGCTTTTAATCCGGCTACTGAAGTTGATCCAATATGATAAATATTAACTAAATT
>CASEST010000076.1 GCA_949290725.1 uncultured bacterium | reverse complement strand
TTAAAAGACTTCAAGAAATTGGCTGCTACCGTGGTATTAGACACAGAAGAGGTCTTCCAGTAAGAGGCCAAAGAACAAAAACTAACGCTCGTACTCGTAAAGGTCCAGCAAAGACCATTGCGAATAAAAAAGAAGCTGTTAAATAATTAGGAGGTAGAAAATTATGGCAAAGAAACAAACTACCCGTAAAAAGAAGATTAAAAGAACGTACACTAAAGGTGTTGCTCATATTCATTCAACTTTTAATAACACCATCGTTACAATTACCGATGAACAAGGTAATGCAATCGCTTGGTCTTCATCCGGTGTCTTAGGATTTAAAGGAGCTAAAAAATCTACTCCTTTCGCAGCTCAAAGTGCTGCTGAAGCTGCTGGCAAAGCTGCAGTTGATCAAGGAATTAAGACTGTTGATGTTGATGTTAAAGGTCCAGGAGCAGGTAGAGAAAGTGCAATTAGAGCTTTAGCACAAGCTGGTTTAACAATTACTTCAATTGTTGATACAACTCCAATTCCACATAATGGTTGCCGTCCACCAAAGAGAAGACGTGGCTAATATTCAGGGGGTATAATTAATGGCCGAAGAAAACTTAAATGAATTAAAAATTGCTCGCCCTTTTGAAGAAGTCAAATTTCAAATTGTATTCGAAGATAAAAGCGAAAATTATGCTAAAGTAATTTGTGAACCATTAGAAAGAGGTTTCGGTTTAACTTTAGGTAATGCTATGAGAAGAGTTTTATTATCAACTCTTCCTGGAACTAGCGTTTATGCTATCGAAGTTGAAGGTGCTGTCCACGAATTCACTGCATTAGATGGCGTCGAAGAAGATTTAACCCAAATCATTTTAAATTTAAAAAATTTAGTTTTAAAATCAGATAGTATCGGGGATGAAAACTACGAAGCTCACATTGAATTACAAGGACCACATAAATTCTTAGCTAGCGATATTCCACTCCCAACCGGAGTTGAAGTCGTCAACAAAGATTTAGAAATTGCTAATATTGCAGATGGCGGTAAACTCAATATGATTATTTATATGAGAAATGGCCGTGGATTTGCAACTAATGAAGAAAATAAACAATACATTTCTACACGTGGAGTTATCGCAACTGATTCTAACTATTCTCCAATTGTTAGAGTTAATTATAAAGTTGAAAATACCCGTGTTGGTCATGATTCCAAATTCGATAAACTTATTTTAGAAGTTTGGACAAACGGATCAATTACTCCTGAAGATGCTTTATCTTTGGCTAGTAAGATCTTAGTTTCTCACTTTGTTAATTTCCAAAATTTAACTAATAAATTTGAAAATTTATCTCTTGTTAAAGACCCAGTTGTTCAAAAACAAGATACATTTGAAAATTTATCAATTGAAGATTTAGATTTAACTGTCAGAAGTTATAACTGCTTAAAAAGAGCAGGAATCGCTACAGTTTTAGATTTAACTCAAAAGAGTGAAGCTGAAATGATGAAGGTGAGAAATCTTGGTAAAAAATCTTTAAAAGAGGTTAAAGATAAGTTAACTGAAAAAGGTTTACATTTTAAAGATACCAAGATTGATTAATCAAGGAGAAAATTATGCAAATCGGAAGAAAGAATGTTCATGGTAAAGGTGGTGTCAGATTTAAAACTCCTTACACCTCTTCTAAACATAAAGGACAAGTAAGAAATCTTGTCACTGAATTAGTTCTTTTTGAAAAAGTTACCGTAACTAGAGGAATGGTTAAAGATGTCGTTAAAGAATTTGATCATTTAGTTACTTTAGCTAAAAGAGGTGACTTACACGCAAGAAGACAAGCAGCTGCTATTTTAAGAAATTATCATGTCGAAGATAAACCTGTTGCTTTAACTAAATTATTTGATGATTTAGCAAAAAGATTTGCTTCCCGCAATGGTGGTTACTTAAATATTTATAAATTAGATAATCGTAAAGGAGATAATGCTCCTATTAGATTATTAACATTAGCTGATTAATTAATAAAACTGGTTAGGTAAGTCCTAACCAGTTTTTTATATTGATTTAAAGCGATTATAATTTTATTATTTTAAAAGATTATGAAGATAAATAAAAAGTGCTGTTATACCTGTAAATATTATAAAGCTGATTATCAAATAACTGAGGATTATTCTTTATTAATCAAAAATGAAACGAATAAAACCTGTGAAAAAGAGCTTGAATTAAGTAAAATAGATCGCTCATCTTTTTATTGTTCAAACTATAAACTTAAAGCTGAATTATTAGAATATTTAAAGAAGAATAATAATCAAGAATTGATTAATGAGCTACTTATTGAAGAAGATAAAAATAAGATTTTAAACGATCAAGGATTTAAAGATTGGTTTTATAATTCAAAAAATAGTAATAGTAGTGAATCTAGCTCTAATTTAAATAATTCTTCTAATTTAACCAATCAAAATAGTTTATCTAAAAATAAATTAAATGAAGAAACTATTTTAAAAAGAAGAAAGATAATTACGATTGTTATCTCAATAATTATTATTCTTGCTTTAATTATCTTTTTTATCTATTTAGCTTTAAAACCTATTTCACCATATATGGATATTTATAATTATTTATTAGCTAATTCTAATAGCAATGATTCTTTATATACATATAATATCGAAAATAAAGAGATTGAAGCTGATATTGATACTTTTATGGGCGTATTTAGTGAAGATGATGAAATTTATGATTTTGAATTTATTAGTGAAGTTAATTCAAAAACGAATAATACTTTAACTCTTACTTCAAAAATATATTTTAATTATGATAGTTTTCAATTATCTAAATCAATTAATCAAGAGATTAATTATTTAGATAATCAATTAATAATTAATTATGATAAATCTAATTTTATTAATCCAATTGAAGATAGTGAACTTATTTTATCATATAATAGCAGTCCTAATTTAAATGAAGAAGAAATTGAAGAGATGATTGCTTTTTCATCAAATTCTTTAATTTTAATTTTAAATAGCGTTGATACTTTATTTAAAAGCGTAAATGCGTCTTATTCTTTAATTTAGTTTTAAGAGGTTATAATAAGTACATATGGATAAGTTTTTAATATTTGATTTAGATGGCACTTTAATTGATACGATTAAAGGAATAACTAAGGCTTTAAATGTAACTTTAAAAGAATTAAATCTTTCTTATAATTATGATGAAGAAATAGTTAAAACATTTATCGGTCGTGGAGCAAGAATTTTATTTAAACTAGGTTTAAAAAGAGATTTTAAAGAAGAGGAATACAACTTATTTTTAAAAAATTATGAAAAATATCAATATATATCTCCTTTATTTAATGATGTATTAGATACTTTAAAAATATTAAAAAATAAAGGTTATAGTTTATTTATTTATTCAAATAAACCTGAAAAACTATTAATTAAATTAATCGATAATAAGTTTAAAGACAATCAGCATTTATTTTTAGAAATTAAAGGAGAAGATAACTCTTTTTTAAAAAAACCTGATCCTTCTTATTTATTTGATTTATTTTCTCGTTTTAATTTAGATCCTAAAAATGGAATTTATATTGGAGATTCAATAATCGATTTATATACTGCAAAAAACGCTAATTTAAAACCGATTATTCTTAGCTATGGATATGGAGATTATCACAAGATAAAAGAAGAAGATAGTTCGATTTTATTGATTGATAAATTTAAAGATTTATTGGAGGTAATTAAATAATGAGTTATGAAGAAGAATTAGTCTTTGGACTTAAAAGATGGATTAATAAAATTATTATTTATTTAAATGAAAGAAGCGCTGAAGAATTCTTTAAAGATGAAAAAAGTTTTGATGCAACTTGCTATTCGATTTTAGTAGTTAGTGAAATCGCAAATAAAATTAAAGATATCGAATCTATAAAAAATAAATATTCAGAAATTAATTTTGATGAACTTTCTTTAATTTATGATAAATCTTTAAAAGGAGATAATATTAATCTTTCTTTTATTTATGATTTAATTTCTAAAGCTCTTCCTTATTGTTTATATTTATTAAATAAAGAAGAATAGAAGATTAGCTTCAAAGAGTGTAAAATATTAACATATGATAACAATTTATACCTCACCTTCATGTTCTTCTTGCCGTAAAGTTAAAAAGTATTTTGATGAAAATAAGATTCCTTATAAGGAAAAAAATATTTTATCGATCCCGCTTAATGAAAATGAATTGAAAGAGATTTTAGCTTTAAGTGAAAATGGAACCGAAGATATTATTTCAACTCGTTCTAAAGTAATTAAAGAAAATAATATCAATATCGATGATATGAGTATTAATGAACTGATAAAGTTTATTAAAGAAAATCCAAGTTGTTTAAAAAGGCCAATTTTAATTGATGATCAAAAATTACAAGTTGGTTATAGCGAAGATGAAATCAGTGCTTTTATGCCTCGCGCAAGAAGATTTTTAAAAGAGAATATTTGTAAAGACTGTGAAGATATGAAAAAATGATGATATAAATCATCATTTTTTTGACATTTAGGATAAAGATAGGTATTATATAATTCTATTTTAAAAGCTGAGGTAACAATTATGGAAAATGAAAAGAGTGAATTAGAAGTTTTTAATAACCTTTATCAAGAAGCCTTAAAGGTTTCTAAAACTGTCGATATTTCAAAAGATGCGAGTATTGGAAGTGTTGGAGCAGCTTTATTAAATAGCAAAAACCATCTTTATGTTGGTAAAAATTTAGATTTAGCCTGCGCTTTAGGAATGTGTGCTGAAAGAAATGCTATTTCAACAATGTTAAGTCATGAAGTTTGTAATATCGATAAATTAGTTTGTGTTCATGAAGATGGAAGAATAATTTCTCCTTGTGGAGCTTGTATTGAATTTATGCTTCAATTAGGAAAATTAACTGAAGAATTAAAAATATTAGTTTCTTTGTCTCCTTTTAAAACAGTTAGTCTAAAAGAGTTATTAACTACTTGGTGGAGAGATGAATTAAAATAATAAATAAAACCTATAAGTATCTAACTTATAGGTTTTTAATTTTTAACGATTAATTGTATCTAAAGCTCTTGTTTCTTTGCTCTTTAAATTATCTTTATAGAAGGTATTAGTTGATAAACAGATTGATTTTAATTTCTCTTTAGCACGATTTAAAGAAGCTCCAGCCATTTCAAGTTCATAATCAACGACATTATTATATTCATTTTTGTCGATTGAGAACTCATAGGTATTATCTTCATAAGAAATTTCATTACGATGAGTTACTAATTGAGTTTGTCTTTTTAAATCTTCAATATTAACTCCAAGCATACGGATAAAATCAGCGATTCCATTATCTGGGAAAATATTTGATTTAATGAAGGCATTAAATACTTCTTCAGACAAAACTTCATCTTTCTCAAGTAAACCTTCAGCCATTGGAGTTTTTAAGGTTAAAGTATAAGTATTATCTTTTTCTCTAATTCTTAAACCGATTCCAATCTTTTTTAAAGCGAAATTATCGGTATCAATATAATGATTAATTTGGTCATATTCTCTAATGACGCGATCTTTAAAGAACGAAAGAATACGTTTATATTCTTTTTCATTAATTAAAACTTTAGCTTCAATTTCAATATTAGTTGCCATAATTATAAATACTTCCTTACTTCAAATATGATACAATAAATGTGTTGATTTAAAAAGATTTTTAAGTATGAATTTTGCAATTATAAGCCGTGGTGATGAATTTTCTCGCTCTTTAAGTGAAGAATTTAAAGAGAAGATGAATATATTAAAATTTAAAGAAGTAGATGAAAAACCCGATATTGTTTTTTCAATTGGTGGGGATGGTACTTTTCTTAGAGCAGTTCAAAAATATTATTCCCTAAATCCAATTTTTATAACGATCAATACTGGACATTTTGGTTATTTATGTGAATTTAAAATTGAAGAGAAAGATGAAATAATTCCTACCTTATTAGCTAAAGTTAGAAATGATAAATTAATTCCTTTATTAAAATGTGAGATTAATCATAAAAGTTATTATGCAATTAATGAATTTCGTATTCATAGTAATTCTGAAGCAACAATACAATTTGATGTAGTGATTAATGATACATTTTTAGAATCATTTAGAGGAGATGGGGTAGTTATTTCTTCATCAATCGGTAGTAGTGGAGTTGCTAAGTCTTTAGGTGGAGCTTTAGTTGATAATGAATTAGAATTAATTGAATTTGTTGAAAACGCTCCAATTTCTAATAATGGATATACCGCTTTAAATTCACCTTTTGTTTTAGGGAGAGATAAAATATTTAAATTTAATCATTTTTCACATACTAATTTTAATATTTATTTTGATAGTGAAGCCTTACGTATTGAAGATTTTAAATATGAAGACGAAATTAAAATATATTTATCGAATACTAAAGTAAGGGTATTAAAAAATTTATCGAAAAATTATATTAAAAAAACTAGTGAAGCTTTTATTAGATAAATTAAAAAAGTTATCATATGATAACTTTTTTTATTATTTATATAATTAATAATCATTCTTTAATTAATTCATTAATTATTTTATTTATATCTTCAATAGGAAAACCAATAACATTATAAAAACTACCTTCAATCGATTTAACTAAATGATATTTTTGATTATCTTGAATCGCATATCCACCAGCTTTATCTAATGTCTTTTCTTGATTAATATAAGATAAAATATCTTCTTTAGTTAAGTTATTAAAAGTTACTAAAGTAGTTGTCTTATTAATTATTTCTTTATCTTTATATTTTAAATAATATCCACTAATAACCTGATGAGTATTATTTGAAAAATCTTCTAACATTTTAATATTTTTATTTAAAGATAATGGTTTATTATAAATTTTATTATTAAAAATAATTGAGGTATCTAAAGTTAAAAGGAGTTCATTTTCTTTTAAATCATAGTTAGATAAAATAGCTTTAGCTTTTAAAATTGCTTCTTTAATTGAATATTCTTCTTTATTATTAGTTTCATCGATGATTCTTTCATCAATCTCTGGTTTGATAATTTTATATTTATAACCTAACTTTTTAATTAATTCAATTCTTCGAGGAGAAGAAGAACCTAAAATAATTACTAAATCTGATTTATTCATATTTTAAATGATAACTTAAAACAATAATTTATTAAATATCTTTAGTTTTATTTATCTTTATTAAATAAAAAGTTAAAGCATAAATGCTTTAACTTTATGATTATTATCTTTTTTGATTGATTCTTTTATCTAAGATAAGCGGAATAATCATTGGATTACGTTGAGTTTTTCTAAAATAATATTTAGAAACAACACTTCTGACTGTATTTTTTATATCATTAAAGGTTACATGGTTGCTTTTAAATAATTCTTCTAAACCTTCTTGAACTTTACTTGAAGCATGTCTTGTTAAATGATCTTCATATTTTCCATAAGAGACGAATCCGACTGTATTAACGCGAGGAGGAGCAATCAAACAGGAATTTTTTGAATCTAAGAAAACTAAAACTGAAACCATCCCATCATCATGTAAGATTTTTCGATCACGAATAACCGCTGTTGAAACACCATTAATATCATATCCATCGATATAAACATCTTCCGCAGGGAATCTTTCACCTTCTTTAATTTGATGATTCTCTAAAACTAAGGTATCGCCATTAGCTAAAATAAAGACATTTTCTTCACTCATCCCTAATTCTTTAGCGATATCTCCATGAAGTTTAAGCATATGATATTCACCATGGGCTGGCATAAAGTATTTTGGTTTAATTAACTTAAGCATCATTTTTAATTCTAATCTTGACGGGTGACCAGAGGAGTGAATATCTCTTAAAATTTGATTAGTAATAACTTCAGCACCCATTCTAGTAAGTTGATTAACAACTTTTGAAATCGAAACTCCATTTCCAGGAATTGGGGAAGATGAAAATACAACCGTATCTCCAGGAGTAACTTTAATTCCTTTAAATGTCCCATTAGCGATACGATTTAAAGCAGCCATTGCCTCTCCTTGAGAGCCGGTACATAAAATTAAAGTCTCACTATCACGAAGATGTTGCAAATCAGATACTTCTTTAAAATAGGAATCTGGGAAACGAATATATCCGAATTTACGAGCGCACTCAACGGCTGTAATCATACTACGGCCAACAATAACGCATTTACGATCATGTTTTAAAGCACAATCTAAAACTTGTTGAATACGAGAAACGTTAGAAGAGAAAGTAGAAATGATTAATCTTCCACTTGCTCGATCAAAGACATCATTAATCGCATTTAAAACATTTTTTTCAGATGGAGTCCAGCCTTCTTTTTCAGCATTAGTTGAGTCAGCTAAAAGTAAATCGACACCTTCGATACCCATATTAGCGATTTTATGTAATTCAATATCAGGTCCAACTGGCGTTAAATCAATTTTAAAATCACCGGTCGTTACAATTCTTCCTTCGCTAGTATCAATACAAATTCCAAAAGAATCTGGAATAGAGTGGGTAACTCTAAAAAAGGAAATATCAAAATCACCAGCTTTTAATCTGCTATCTTGAGTATATTCAATAATTTTTACTGAAGTTTTAATTTTTTGGTCTTCAATTTTTTGTTTAATTAAAGCGCAAGCTAATTTAGGAGCATAAATAATCGGGACATTAACCGTTTTAATTAAAAATGGAACAGCTCCAATATGGTCTTCATGACCATGAGTAATAATTAAAGCTCTAATTTTTTGATTAACATCTTTTAAATGCTTATAGTTTGGAATGACATAATCAACTCCGACCAATTCATCTTCAGGGAATCTAACCCCAGCATCAATAATAATTAAGTCTTTATCTGATTCAATACAATAAGTGTTTTTTCCAACTTCACCAAGTCCACCGAGGGCATAAACTAAAACAGGATTTCTCATAATTTTCTTTTACCAATATCACTTTTAAAATAAAAATAACCACTAATTTTGATTTAAATAGTCTATTTAAGACATTATCAAAAATATTATCTATAAATTCGCCTTCATTATAGTAAAAAAATTAGTAATATTTCAATATAAATTTATAAAAAGATTTTATAAAGGAATTGCCCCTTTTTTCTCAATAAAAGGGTCTTCTTTATTAATATGATCATAAAAAAGTACACCTTTTAAATGATCGATTTCGTGTTGTAATACAATTGCTGGATATCCTTTTAAATCTAAAGTAACAAATTCATTTTTAACTAAGTTATAAGCTTGAACTTTTATTTTATATGGACGATAAACATAACCTTTATGGTCATTATCGACACTTAAACAACCTTCCCCAGAAGTTAAATAGCATTCTTTAGTTGATTCGCTTAAGATTTTTGGATTAATCAAGATATATTCATATTCTTTATTTTCAAAAGCAAAATAAACTGCTAACATCTTAATATTTTTTCCAACCTGAGGAGCAGCTAAACCAACCCCGCTTCTAATCTTTTTATGTTTTGCTAAAAATTCTTCATCTTGAGAAAGCTTTAAATAAGTGAGCATGTTATTTCCTAATTCAATAATTTCTTTAGTTAATGGAAAAGAAATATCAATACTTCTTTCTCTTAAACTTTTGTTGCTATCTTTAACAATTTTAAATAATTCCATACCTGATTATTATAATGATTTTTAATATATTTTCTAGTATTAAACTTAATATAATGAAAAGCGAAATTTAAAAGACAATAAATATAAAAATTAAATAGAAGTTTTTAATAAATATAGTGTACTATGATTTAATTAATTAAATTTATTATTCAAAAATATATTGAGAAACAATGGTTTTAGAATAAATTCTTAAACAATAGCCATCTCATCTATTTTAAAATTGATATAAAAGAGATTAACTTAATCTTAATTTAAAAGACTTATTACATTTTTGATAAATATTTATTAAAAAAAGATTATTATCGGATAAATATAAATTTATAATTAATTATTCTTTCAAAAATAAAATATATTTTCTAATCTTAAACTTGTATAATGTTTAAGCATGAATCAAGAATTATTATCATTAATTGAAAAATTAGTTTCCGAGATTAAAAATGATAAGCGTTATTTAAATTATAAAAAGAATAAGGAGATTATCGAATCTGATAAAGAATTAGTCTCTTTATATTTTAAAAAAGAAGAAGCTATAAATAAATTAAATGATGATTTAGCGCATTTTCCAAATGATTTAAATAAAAAGTTAATAGATCAAAAAAAGATAAAAGAGATTCAAGATGAATTATTAAATAATAAAAAGATAAAGGAATATTTAGCAAGTGAAGAAGAATATAATCAAATAATTAATTTAATCAATGAGGAATTATTTAAATTATGATTTTTATTCGTAATGGTGAATTTAAAGGTAAAAAATTAGTAAATGAAATTAATGATAAGATTACTCGACCTAGTAAAGATATTGTTAAACTAGGTCTATTTAATATTTTAAGAGCGAATAATAAATTAAATGATTCTTCTTTTTTAGATTTATTTGCTGGAACTGGACAAATAGGAATAGAAGCGATTTCTTTAAAGATGAAAGAAGTAGTCTTTAATGATTTAAATAAAACAGCTTATTTAAATATTTTAAAGAATATTAATTCTTTAAAATTAAATAATGATACTAAAATAAAAGTATATAATCTTGATTATTTAGCATTAATTAATCAAGAAAAGGATCATTTATTCGATGTAATATTTTTAGATCCGCCTTATAAAATGAAAATAGATAATCAATTAATTGATTCTTTATTTATTAATCATTTAGCAAATAAAGATAGTTTTATCTTTATTGAAAGCGATAAAGAGTTAGATAATTCCTTGCTCTTTACTTATAATATAAAAGAATATAAATATGGGAGAAGTAAATTATATTTACTTAAGAAAAATGATTAAAGAAAAAGAAGTTAAACGTATTGGAGTATATCCTGGAAGTTTTGATCCAATCACTAATGGCCATTTAGATATTATTAAAAGAGCAGCTAATCTTTTTGATGAGGTGATAGTTTTAATCTCTTATAATATTAATAAAAAGAATGAGCGATTCGATGTAGCTACTCGTTTAAAGATGATTGAAGACGCGGTTAAAGATTTAAAAAATGTTAAGGTTGATTCTTATAATGGATTAACTATTGAATATGCTAAAAAAAATCAGGCTAAATTTTTAATTCGTGGATTAAGAGTTGTTTCAGATTTTGAATATGAATGGAGTTTAGCTAGTAATAATAATTTTATTGATCCAGAAATTGAAATGGTCTTTTTAATGGCTAAAAAAGAAAATACCTTTATATCTTCATCAAATATTTTAGAATTAGCATCTAATCGAGTAGATGTTTCTAGTTTGGTTCCACCATTAGTAAATAAGATATTAATCGATAAATTTAAATAAAATAGAATAAATTATTAATTATTTAATTTATTCTTTTAATAAAAATGGATGTTTCTTAAATTTAAGGAACATCCATTTTATTTTAATAATATTATTTTAAATAATTAATAATTAATCACGATAATCGCTAGCAAATATTCCATTATATGTCCAAGCATCAGCAAGGAAACTAGCATTACTATATTCATCACTTCCATCTAAAGTATAGAAGATTTCGGAAATAATATAATCAGTATCATTCTCCTCAGTTAAATCAATTAACATAATTGTTGGAGTTTGGAAACTTTCAACATCTACTAAACTTTCAGTATTAGAAACGATAGTATTTTGTGAATCTGAGCCATCTCTAATTCCAATATTACGATAATAGTCTGTTCTATCAACTGCGGACATTGCGATACGATAGAATTCAAAGAAATCAGGAGAAGTAACTAAATCATTAATTGGTTTAGTATTTTCGATTTCATAATATTCATCATCGAATTCACTATCAACAATAATCGATTGGAAAGTTAATGAAGGAACGTTTTCAACTGTTCCATTAGATGAAGTGATATAAGTTGACCAGTCATCTTCAAGTCTTTCTAAGCCATCTTTTAATGTAGAACATCCAGTACAATCACTTTGAACAAAGAAGAGGAAGAAACGATTTTCACTACCATATTCAGATAAGATATTTCTAGCTTCTTCAACATCATTATTTGTCCAAGCTTCTTGTGCAGCATTGAAATCGCTAAAGAAATGGTCTGCCTCACTATTTCTCTCATTTTGTTTACTTCCTTCTAAAGAGAGAGAGTGAGCTTCGAAATAAACAATATCGTCTTCGCTACTATCAATTAAACTTTGAATTCCAGTAGTAATTGAAGGAATCGAGAAGATAATTGCAAAGATAATACCAACAATAAGCAATGGTTGAACCCATGCTGTCTCTTTAATCCAACGCCATAAAGCAACAAATGGTGTAGCTAATTTTTTTAAAAAATTCATTTTTTAACCTCAAATATCAATAGCATTTAATAAGATAGCATTAAATGTCTTTATCAACAAGTTAAAACTAATTTATATATATAAATTAAGTCCAAAAAAGTTTTAACTTTAAGATTATAATATAAATGAGTTTAAAAATATAGGTTAATTTATTGAGATTTAAAGAATTATTTATTGCCTTCTTTCTTTAAATAAATTTAAAGAAATTAGGTAAAATTTTATTGAAAGTTACTATCTATTGTCTTAAGATAATTGCAATTATGTATTACTTTATTCGTTTAAAGAAAAAAATTATTAATTATTTTTATGATCATCCTATTCAAAAGGAAATTACTCAATATAGTTATGAGATTTTAATAACCGCTTTATCAGCAATCGTATTTTCTTTTGGATTTAAATGTTTCATTCAACCAAATTATGAAGTTTTTACTAATCAAGATTTAATTCATGAGGTTGGCACAATTACTGCTTTGGCTAGTAGTGGAGCAAGTGGATTATCCCAATCTGTAGTCGCGATATTTAAATTATTAGGACTAGAATTTATCAATGATCCATTTAATATCTATGTAACTAACTTCGTAGCATATTTTTTAATTAATCTTCCACTTTTAATTTTTGCTTATCTTAAAATCGGCAAAAAATTCGCCTTTTTAACTTTAATAAATGTTGCTTTTGTTACCTTATTTGGAATTATTTTGCCTAATGGGGAAGGCGATTTTATTACTCAAATTAGCGAATATGTTTATAATCAACCGGTCGCTAGAATCTTATTTGCTGGAATATGCACTGGAGTAGCTACCGCTTTATCTTATATTATCGAATCTACTTGTGGAGGAATTGATATTATCGCCTATTTTATTAGCGAAAAGAAATCTAGTGGAGTTGGTAAAATTAGCGCTGGTTTTAATTTCTGTATCGTTTTACTTTTTACAATCTTATCTACATTACATGGTGGATTAGTTGATGGAATACATTTTGAAGCGGTTACTTATTCTTTGGCGGCAATAATCTTCTTTTATACTTGTCTTTATATGATTATAACTACCTTAGTAGTTGATACAATCAATATCTCAAATAAAAAATTATCCTTACAAATTATTTGTAAAAATCAAAATTTAGCCCAAGTAATTATGTCAAATACACCTCATGGTTGTACTTTAATCGACGCTAAAGGTGGATATAGCGGGAAAGAAGTATTTATTATTCAAGTTACAGTAAGAAAATCAGAATCTAAAAGAGTAATTAAAATTGCTAAAACAGCTGATCCTTCTTGTTTTATTAACGTAATGCCAATAGAACAAGTATATGGTAAAT
>CASEST010000075.1 GCA_949290725.1 uncultured bacterium | reverse complement strand
CCAGCTTGGGAAGCTGGTGTTCTACCACTGAACTAATGATGCATCTTAAAAATTATAACATAAATGCATAAACTTATTTACTATTTTGATTAATTAATTTTTATTATTTTTTAATGGTATTAAAATTTTATTTATGGATGGAGCAGAATCAAAATAAATATAAATAATTTCGTTCCTAATTTTGTAATTATTATTAGTTATAATTTTTTTAATTTCATTTAACGAACTAATAAAATCTATATTTGTAGATTCATATATTAAAGAAGAGAAAGATTTAGTTTCTATTATATTTTTCTCATTGTATTTATTTTTTAAAGGTAAACATATTTTTACTTTAAAAGGTTTTAAATCTGAATTAAATATTTTTTCTTTATTAAAGATAATAAATGGTGGAAAAGATGCAAATATATAATCTTTAGCTAGAGCGTGAACATAAATTTCTTTAATTAATGATGGTAGTAAAGAAAAATCTGTTATATTTCTTTCTTCATAATAAAAAATTAATGGTTTTATATTTTCTATATATATTTGATGAATTTTTTCATCGATTAAAAGGGTAACGCTTTTAATATCCTCCATTTTTTGATTCAATTCATCTAATTTTGCTTGTCGATTTAAATAACCATCATAATAATTTTTTATTTCGTTTAATGAAAATCCACTATTTTTAAATGCTTTAATTTCGTTTATTTTTAAAATTACCAAAGGATCATAATATCGATATAAAGTATCTTGGTCTTTATAAGTTGGTTCAATCAAACCGATATTTTCATATTCTAAAATTTCCTTACGTAAAAGGTTTAAAGATTTTGTAATTTCATATAAAGAATATAATTTTTTATTATTAATAATTTTCATATTTATTCTTTTATTTGTTTATCAAATTCATATAAAGCAATAGTTAAAGCGTTTGTAATATTTAATGAATCAATTAAAGCTGAGTGCTTAATAATTATCGGATTATATTTTAAATATTTTTTATCTAAACCATGAGCTTCATTACCAAAAGCTAAAGTGGTTAGTTTATTCTTATCAAATTTAAATGAAGAAAGTTTAATATCGGTTTGCAACATAAAAGAATAAAGCGTGTGTTCAGAATATTTCTTTAAATAATCCTCTAGTGAATGAAAATATTCAATATTGCATAAAAAAAATGAACCCATCGATGCTCTAATTACTTTTGGATTAAAAATATCAACTCCTGGCTCGATTATTGCTATGTTTAAAAAATCAAAGCCGAGTGAAGAACGGATAATTGTTCCTAAATTCCCCATATCGGATGGATTATCTAATAGTACATGATTCATATTTTTATCTAAGTGCATCTCATATTTTTTAAATATTCCAATTATATAGACATTTTCTTTATTAGAAAGCTTAGAAAATATTTTTTCATCTTTAAAAATTAAGTTAGAATCAACATTATTATATATTTTATTAATGACCTCTTGATTATTAAAAGAAGGGTGAATAAAGATTGCAATAATAGTCTCTTTTTTAGTCTTAATTAATTCTAAAGTAGGAAAGGCTCCTAAAGTATAAGAGTAGGTTTCTTCTTTTTTATATTTTTGAAATTTCATAAAATCATTTTACTATTTTTCTTTTAATTATTTTAGTTTTTTATTTTAGAAATTTTTAGTGGTTATTTGATAAAAAAATCGCTTTTTTGAGCAAAAAATTCCTTAATCTTTAATGCTTTTTACAATATAATTATTATGTATGGAAAAATATGATGTTATTATAGTTGGCGCTGGCCCATGTGGTATTTATGGCGCTTATGAATTCATGACAAATAATCCTTCTTTAAAGGTTTTGATGTTAGACAAAGGCAATGATATCTATCATCGTAATTGCCCCGTTTTAGAAGGAAAATTAAAACAATGTCCTACTAATAAAAGTGGGGTTAGCGGATGCTATCCTGCTTGTTCGATGACTCATGGCTTCGGTGGATGTGGAGCTTATAGTGATGGAAAATTTAATATCACTAATGAATTCGGTGGGTGGATGGATGAATATGTCGACAAAGATGAAGTTTTAAATTTAATTAAATATGTTGATGATATTAATCTTGATCATGGCGCACCTAAAGAAATCACTGATCCTAATACTAAAGAAGTTTTAGATATTGAAAGAAGAGGACTTGCTGTTGGTTTAAAACTTTTAAGAAGTCAAGTTAGACACTTAGGAACTGAGGTTAATCTTCGCCTTTTAGCTTCAATTTACGAAGAGCTAAAAACTAAAATGCAATTTAAATTTAATGTCGATGTTCAAGATATATTGGTCGAAGATGAACATATTATAGGTGTAATCGATGCTAATAATAACCAATATTATGCCGATAATGTCATAATTTCCGTTGGTAGACCAGGAGCTGAATGGGTTAGTAAGACTTTATTTAATCATGGTATAAAATTAACTAACAATCGTGTTGATATCGGTGTTAGAGTCGAAACAAACGATGTTATTATGGATGAAATTAATAAAACATTATATGAAGGAAAATTTATTTTTAGAACTAAAGTTGGGACAATGTGCCGTACTTTCTGCTCAAATCCTTCAGGCCATGTTGTTATCGAAAATAATAATGGTGTAATTTTAGCAAATGGACATGCTTATAGTGATCCTTCTTTAAGAAGTCGAAATACTAATTTTGCAATCTTAGTTTCTCATAGTTTTACTGAGCCATTTAAAGATGCTAATGGCTATGCTACCGAAATTTCTTCATTAGCAAATAAATTATCTAATGGATCGGTAATCGTACAAAGATATGGCGATATTGTTAAGGGGCGTAGATCAACCGTTAAAAGAATTGAACATGGATTTGTTGAGCCAACCTTAAAAGAAGCTGTTCCAGGTGATTTAGCTTTAGTTTTACCTTATAAAACAATGCAATCGATCATTGAGTTTTTAGAAGCTTTAGATCATGTTACTCCAGGTATTGCTTCAGGACATACTCTTTTATATGGCGTCGAAGCTAAATTTTATAGTGACCGTATTGATTGCGACAACAATTTTGAAACAAAGATTAAAGGTTTATATGTAGGCGGTGATGGGGCAGGGATTACTCGTGGTTTAGCTCAAGCTGGAGCAAATGGAGTTTATATCGCTCGCCATATTTTAAATAAAAAAGGTAAGTAATTATGATTTTAGCTCAATTTAATACTATTTTTGATAATTTCAATGTTAATGCGATAATTGATTGCGTTTTTATTTTAATTGTTTTAGTTTTGTTAAATGTGGGCATAAATTATTTTATTAAAAGAAAAGCAGTTACAATTTCTTTGCTTGGCTCTTCATTGGTTTACCTTTTATCGCATATCTTTTTATTAAGTGGATTAGAGGTTTTATCTTTATTAGCTATTTTGATTTTTTCAATAATCGCTTTATTTGTTAACTTGGCTGAACTTAGAAGATATTTTGCTAATACGGCTGAATCTAAAAAGAATGATAAAATCGCTCAAAAAAAGAAGAATGAAGTTGATCGAATCTTTAATCATAAAGAATTATATAAAACAATTAACGAAACAGTTTTATATCTTTCTAAACATAAGATTGGCGCGATTATTACTTTTGAAAGAAAAGACAAACTTAGTGATATTATTAAAAATGGAACCTTATTGAATTGTCCAGTAACTTTTGAGTTATTGATTACTATTTTCTATCCTGGAACGAGACTTCATGACGGGGCTGTAGTTATTAAAGGTGATGAAATAATTGCCGCTTCAGTTTATTATACTCCAACAACAAAACCATTAGTTGGTAAATATGGCTCAAGACATCGCGCAGCAATTGGAATAAGTGACATTTGTGATGCGGTCACGGTAGTTGTTAGTGAAGAAACAGGAAGAATTTCTATCGCTTATAATGGAGAATTACAATCTTATAGTAGCGACTCTTTCCTTACTGCCTTAGAAAATATCATGTCTTTAACTGGTGAAGGGCAATAATTTAATTTTTGATTATGAAAGAAAGTTTAAAACTAGAATTTTATAATTATTTAATCAGCATGCTTTCTACTATCCAGCTTTATAAAATTTCAAATAATGAAGAAGATAAAAATGAGCTTATTGATAAACTTGAAAAAGAAAGTATGGAAACCTTAAATAATTTTTCGAATTTTAATTTTAATCGTATAAATTATTTTTATAAGGATTATCGTCCATCCCAATTAATTCGTTTTTTATTATTGATAAAAGATAGAGAAGGTAATTTATTATTTAAAAAAGAAGTAGTTAAAAATGAGAATAAATATAATGTTTTAACATTTTATAGTGATATAGATTTATCATTAGATGAGAATATTTCTTCTTATTTAAACAAAAATAAGTTAGATATTAATATTAATTCCTTCAAATTTAAGGATATAATATATCGTCGACCACTT
>CASEST010000074.1 GCA_949290725.1 uncultured bacterium | reverse complement strand
CTACTATTATTTTTTCTTGTTGCAATTTGCGCTAGTATTATCATCATTTCGATAATTTTTATTCTTATTAAAGGAATTGAACCATTTATTAAAAATTATGGAACTGATGGTAATTTTATCAATCAATCGTTAAGCGCTTTCTTTACTAATACAAGGTGGACTTATAATGGCCAAGGCGGAGCAATGTTTTTAGTTATAACAACAATATATGTTGTTCTTCTTTCATTAATTATAAGTGTTCCAACATCGATTTTTAGCGGTTTATTTATTGCTCGAATTGCTCCTAGAGGGGTAAAGGAAGTTATTAAAACAGCGATTGATTTACTAGCTTCAATCCCTTCGGTTATTTTCGGTTTATTTGGTATGGGTATAATTAATCCATTTGTAAATTCATTAGCGAGTTTATTTGGTGTACAAACTTTTGCTGGTGCTTCCATTTTATCTGGAGCATTAATTATTGCAGTTATGTCAATTCCAACAATGACAACTTTAGCAATTTCGGCAATAAACGCTGTTGATCCAGCGATGATCAATGGTTCTTTAGCTTTAGGTGCTTCGACTGCTCAAACAAATATGAAAGTAATTATTACTTCAGCTAAATCAGGTATTTTTGCTGGCATTATCTTAGGAATTGGACGAGCATTAGGTGAAGCTACTGCAATTCAAATGGTCATTGGAAATAATTCAAATGGTTTAGTCTTTTATAATATTTTTATGCCAGGTTCCACCATTGCTTCAGCAATGTTATCAGGTATTAATGAAGCTAGTGGATTAGGTTATGATGTTCGTTTTTCTTTAGGTATCGTATTAATGGCAATCATTGTTATAACAAACTTAATTTTAAATGCCATTAAAAATTATAATCGCGATAAAGAAGGACCAATAAGAAAATTAATTAAACGTATTGGAGGACTTATAAATGAAAAAAAGAAATCCAATTAATAATGAAAATAAAATCAATTTTTCACAAGTAATTGAAAAAAATATCAAGAATCGTAGATTTAGGGATTTATTTACTAACGGTTCTACTGCTTTTTTCTCGATCTTATGTGTATTAGTTCTTGCATTAGTTGTTGGCTATGTATTAATTAATGGAGCTAGTTATCTTACTCCAGGTTTTATCACAACAAATTATTCTCAAACATCAGTTTCTTTAAGAAATGAAGGAGATTTTATTTATCAAGAAGGTAGCTACGATTTTTCAGATTTAGAGAGATTTGAAGATGTTACTTATTCAGAAAATTGGGGTGTTGGATTTAAATATGGAAAAGATAATAATCAAAATGATGTTATCTATTTAGTTCAAATGAGTGAAAATTCACCATTTCATGATCTTGTAAGAAGAAATGATGGCACGCATTTTGAAATTCCTGATAACATGTATATTGTCTATTTAACTGTTCAAACAGAAGATGGCGCTTATATCACGACAATGGCTGAAGATGGCATCGATGAATTAGTCGCAACTTTAGATCAAGCTGTTTCAATTTATGATTCAAACTTCTTAACGTTAGGTGGTGGAATCGCAACTTCTTTAATTACTACATGCTTATTAATTCTTTTCACCTTAATATTCTCTTTACCATTAGGAATAGGTGGAGCTATTTATCTTGGATATTATGCAAAAGATAATAAAATCACTAGAATTATTAGAGCATTAGTAGATATGTCAAGCGGAATTCCATCGATTATTTTCGGTTTAGTTGGTGCAACTATTTTTATACCAATCATAGGTAGCATCAGCGGAACCACTGGTGGCAATGTTTTTACTGGAGCATTAACAATGACTTTAATTCTTCTTCCAACAATTGTTAAAACGGTAGAAGAATCAATTAAAACAATTCCAAAAAGTATGATTTCAGCTTCTTTAGCTTTAGGTGCTTCGCATACTGAAACAATCTTTAAGATTGTTTTACCTAACTCTTTAGATGGAATCTTAAATGCAGCGATATTAGGAATTGGTAGAACAATAGGCGAATCAGCCGCATTAGTATTTGCTTTAGGTACATTTATTACTGCTGCGCCTAGTTTGACATCAGGAAATACAACTTTAGCAGTACATATTTGGTATATTCTTTCTGGCGAACATCCAGCTTATGAACAAGCCTGTGCTATATCTATTATTATTTTCTGCGTAGTTGTAGTATTATCAATCGCCTCAAAATTAATAGCTTATTTTTATCGTAAAAAAAGGAATAGATAGATTATGAAACACTTATTTAAGAAAAAAGAAGTTATAAGCGAAAATTTATTTAACGATTCATATTCACTTCCTCATTCAACAGAATATCCTGATGAAGAAGTTATATTCAGCGTTAAAAATTTCGACTTTTATTATGATAATGGTCTAAAACACGCTTTAAAAAATATAAATCTAGAAATTTTTAAAAAGAAAGTAATTGCTTTTATTGGACCTTCTGGTTGTGGAAAATCAACTTTATTAAGATGTTTTAATCGTATGAATGACCTTATTGATGGGAATAAAAAAGAAGGGGAAATTTTATATAAAGGTGAAGACATCAATTCATTAAACACAATCTTATTAAGAAGTAAAGTTGGGATGGTTTTCCAACAACCAAACCCATTTCCAATGTCAATTTATGATAACATTACTTACGGGCCTCGCTGCCAAGGTTTAAAGAATAAAAAAGAATTAGATCGAATTGTTTTTAATTCTTTAAACGATGTTGGTTTATATGAGGAAGTTAAAGATAATATAAAACATAGTGGTACATCCCTTTCTGGTGGCCAACAACAAAGATTATGTATCGCTAGATGTATTGCGATGTCTCCAGACATTATTTTAATGGACGAACCTACTTCAGCTTTAGACCCAATTGCAACCGCCAAAATTGAAGAGCTAATTCGTAAATTAAAAGAGAAATATACAATTGTTATCGTTACTCATAATATGCAACAAGCTGCTAGAATTAGTGATTATACTGCTTTTTTTATGCTTGGTGAATTAGTAGAATTTAATCGAACTGAAGATTTCTTCGCTCATCCAAAAATGAAAAAAAGCGAAGATTATATTTCTGGTAAATTCAGTTAATATTTTAAATTTTTAAAAATAAAAAGGAGTTTAATATGGATATAGAAAAATTAGACTTAGATATTATTGAAATGGGGAAAAGAATTAAAGAATCTTTAAATTTTGCCTTCTCTTTTTACTTTAACCCTAACAAAGAACAAGCTAATAATATCATTGATGACCACAAAATTAATAATTTAGAAAGAGAAATAGAAAATACTTGTTTAGTCAATATTTTAAGAGAAAGACCTTTCGCTAGCGATTTAAGAAAATTAACTGGTTATTTTAAGGTTTGTGAAGATTTAGAAAGACTTGGCGATCATGCTGAAGATATTTTTTGGGTAACTACTTCTTTAATAAAATTTAAAGAAGAAATTCGCTTAGAAAAATTAGATATGATGATTAATCAAACCTTAAATATGTTAAATAAAGCGATTGAATCATTAATTAATTTAGATGATTTAAAAGCTAAAGAAGTTATTGATAACGATGATTTAATCGATCATCTATATTTAGAAATTTTAGATGAACTTCCTAAATTAAAAATCGAAAAAAATCTTGATGATGAATTTATTATTTATTCAACTTTATTAACAAAATATGTTGAAAGAATCGCTGACCATTCTTCAAACGTAGCCGAATGGGCAATTTATATTAAAAATGGTTATTATAAAGATAGATATATTATTTAATTTTATAATAAAATAAGGGTATATTTATGTCTTACGTTATTTATTCTTTAGAGGATGATAAAGAAATTTCTCGAGTTATAAACTTAATTTTATCTAAAAATGATAACGAAGTTATCTCTTTTTATGATGCAACTTCATTTTTTAAAGCATTTAATGCATTAAAACCTAATATGGTTCTACTAGATTTGATGCTTCCAGATATGAATGGTGAGGAAGTTTTAAAAGAAATTAGAAAAGATCCAGCTAATAAAGATATCGAAATAATTATAATTAGTGCCAAAAATTCTATTATTAATAAAGTCGATATGTTAGATTTAGGAGCTGATGATTATATTTCTAAACCATTTGAAGTTTTAGAACTTATTTCAAGAGTTAACGCTAAAAAAAGAAGACATAGCGAAGAAATAATCACCTATCGAGACTTAAAAATATTTCCTTTAAAATATGAGGTTTATAAAGAGGATACTCCGATTCAATTAACTACTAACGAGTTTAAAATTTTACTATATTTAGTTAAAAATAAAAATCGTGTTGTTTCACGCGATGAACTTTTTAAAGCTTATTGGGGAGAAGATTATGCTTCTTTTGAATCTCGTGTAATTGATGTTCATATAAATGCGATTAGAAATAAGCTCTCTTTATCAAATAAAGATGAATACATAATCACGGTTTACGGAGAAGGATATCGTTTAAAAAATGAATAAAAAAGAATTGTTTATTCAAACTTTAATCTCATTTTTCCTCTCGTTAATAATTCTACTAACTTGTTTTTCAACAACTTATATCAGCAGTGAAAATGAAGCTAAAAGCAATTTAAAAACTTATGCTGATGAAATCGCTTTAACATTTAATAATGAAGAAGACATCCTATTAATCGAAAATGGATATCAAAATATTATTTCTTTAAGAGTTACAATATTAAAAAATAACTCTAATGAAATAGTATTAGATATAAATAATATTGATGCTCGCCCTGCTAACGAAGAACGATTAGATGAATTTTTAAATAATATTAATAATTATTATTATAAAAAAAGTTTAACCTTAAATACCGAAGTTTTGTATTATGTTGAAGCAAATGAGAATTATTTAATTCGCGTTGGCTTGTTGCGTTCTTCAATAATCGAAGATTCAATCAATCTTTTAATTTAT
>CASEST010000073.1 GCA_949290725.1 uncultured bacterium | reverse complement strand
TGTATTTAAGAAAAACTTAGAGACTTTATTGCTTTATCCACCTTTAAAAAATAAAAAGATTCTTGGTTTTGATCCTGGATTTAAAAGCGGTTGTAAATATGCTTATGTCGATGAATCTTCTATTCCTCATGAAGTAGGAACTGTTTATATTACTTCAAATAATAAAGAAAGAATCGAGGAAGGAAAAAAAGAAGTTGCTACTTTAATTAAAAAATATCATATTCCTTATATTGCTTTAGGTAACGGAACCGCTTCTAGAGAAAGCGAAGCTATTTTAAATGAAATGATCAAAGAATATTCTTTAGATACAAAAATTTATATCGTTAATGAAAGTGGAGCAAGTGTTTATAGTGCCTCTAAATTAGGTGAAGAAGAATTCCCTGATTTAACAGTTGAAAAAAGAAGTGCGATATCACTCGCTAGAAGAATTATTGATCCTTTAGCTGAGCTTGTTAAAATTGAACCTCGTTCAATTGGAGTAGGACAATATCAACATGATATGAACCAGACTAAATTAAATGAGGCGTTAGCTAAAACTGTTGAAGATTGTGTTAATAAAGTTGGTGTTAAATTGAATACTGCCTCGGTTTCTTTATTATCTTATGTAAGTGGAATATCTAAAACTTTAGCTAAAAATATTTATCAATATCGTAAAGAGAATGGTGATTTTAAGAACCGAAGCGAATTATTAAAAGTTAAAGGTTTAAAAGAGAAAACTTTTGAACAATGTGCTGGTTTTTTAAGAATCGAAGATAGTGAAGAGATTTTAGATAATACTAATGTTCACCCAACAAATTATAAAGAAGCTAAAGAAATCATTGATTTATTATCTTTAAAATTGACTAAAGAAGATAAGCTTATTAATGAACTTAAATTAGATAAATTTGATCAAGAAAAATTTTTAAAGGAACATAAAGATTTAGGAAAAGAAATATTAAAAGATATCATCGATGAATTAAAAAATCCAGGTAGAGATATTAGAGAAAACCTTGAAATAATTGAACTAGATAATAATGTCAAAGATATTAATGATTTAAGAGTTGGTCAAATCTTAAATGGAACAGTTAGAAATATTATGGATTTTGGAATGTTTGTTGATATTAACGTCCATCAAGATGGATTAGTTCATATTAGTGAAATCTCTAAAGGTTTTGTTGATGATATTAATAAATTCTATAAAGTTAATGATTTAGTAAAAGTGAAAGTTATCTCAGTAGATACTGCTAAAAAAAGAATCGGATTATCAATTAAGCAAGCAAAAGAATAACATAAAATAATCAAAGTAGCCTTTAAAAAATAAACTGCAAAAAAATAAAATAAAATTTTTAGCACTTTATTCTTGCGAGTGCTAAAATTAGAGTTATAATAATAATGTATTTAAGGGGGATTTAAAAAATGATTAAACCTTTACATGATTATTGTTTATTAAAAAAAGAGAAAGAAGGCGAAAAAAAGTTTGGAGATATTATTTTAACTTCTAAAAAAGATGATGGAAATATTGCAACTATTATCGCAATTGGAAGCGAAGTTAAAACTAATGAATTAGCTTTAAATAAAAAGGTTGTTTATAAAGAATATTCTTCAACTTCTTATAAAGAAAATGATGATGAATATCTTTTAGTAAAAGAAGAAGATATTCTCGCTGTTATTGATTAATAGGAGGTTATTTTATGGCAAAAATTGTTCGTTATGGTAAAGATGCTCGTAATAGAATGGAAAAAGGAGTCGATGTTTTAGCTAATACAGTTAAAATTACTCTTGGTCCTAAAGGCAGAAATGTAGTTTTAGATAAGGGATATGGCTCACCTCTAATTACAAATGATGGAGTTACCATCGCTAAAGAAATTGAACTAGAAGACAATTTCATGAATATGGGAGCTAAATTAGTTTATGAAGTCGCTAACAAAACTAATGATATTGCTGGTGATGGAACAACTACAGCCACTGTTTTAGCTCAAGCTATGATTCATAAAGGAATTGAATATGTAAATAAAGGCTCTAACCCAGTCTTTTTAAGAGAAGGTATTGAAAAAGCTGGAAAAGAGGTTGCTAATTATCTTTTAAATAACACTAAAAAGATTGAAACAAGTAAAGATATCGCTTCCGTTGCAACAATTTCTTCTTCATCAAAAGAAATTGGTGAAGAAATCGCTAAAGCAATGGATTTAGTTGGTAAAAATGGGGTAATATCAGTTGATGAATCTAAAGGTTTTGACACTGAATTAGAAGTTGTTAAAGGACTACAATTTGATAAAGGCTATATTTCACCTTATATGGTAACTGACCGTGATAAGATGATTGCTGAACTTGAAGATGCATATATTTTAGTTACTGATAGTAAAGTTAATAATATTCAAGATATTTTGCCTGTCTTACAAAGCGTAGTTGAAGAACATAAGCCTTTATTGATCATCGCCGATGATTTAGATAATGATGTTACTTCAACATTAATTGTTAATAAATTGAGAGGAACATTCAACGTTGTTGCGGTTAAAGCTCCTGAATTCGGTGACAATCAAAAGAATATTTTGGAAGATATTGCCATTTTAACTGGGGCTAAATTCTATAGTAAAGATTTAAATATGGAACTTAAAAATCTTACTATTGAAGATTTAGGTAAAGCTAAAAAGGTTAGCATTAATAAAGATTCAACTACAATTATTGATGGTCTCGGAGATAAAGAAGCTGTTGAAGAAAGAATTGAAGAGCTTAACAAACAAGCTGAAAATTCTAAAAATGAATATGATAAGAAAAGATATCATGAAAGAGCTGCTAAACTTTCAGGTGGAGTCGCTTTAATTAAAGTTGGCGCAACAACCGAAAGCGAATTAAAAGAGAAGAAGCTAAGAATCGAAGATGCTTTAAATGCAACTAAAGCGGCAGTAAGTGAAGGAATTGTTAGCGGTGGTGGATTAGCTTTAATTGAAGCTTATAAGGAATTAAAAAATAGTTTAAAGAGCGATAATATTGATATTCAAAGAGGATATAATGTTGTTTTAGAGTCTTTAAGCGCTCCACTTTATCAAATTGCAGAAAATGCTGGTTATAATGGTGATACTATTGTTGAACAAGCATTAAATGAAAATAAGGGTATCGGATTTGATGCTAAAGACGGTAGTTGGGTAAATTTAATTGAAAGTGGAATTGTTGATCCAACTAAAGTTACTAGAAGTGCTATTTTAAATGCTTCATCAATCTCTGCTTTATTTATAACTAGTGAAGCTGGAGTTAGCGAAATTAAAAAAGAAGATAAAAAGAGCGATGAAGCGTTAGATGAAGTTTATTAATAATTAAATAATTTAAAAAGATATCTAGTAATCGACTAGATATCTTTTTTATATAAATTTATTTAAAAAAGAT
>CASEST010000072.1 GCA_949290725.1 uncultured bacterium | reverse complement strand
TATTGTTAATACAAAAGAAACAAACCAAGAAGAATTATTAAGATTAAGTGCAATGCACTTATAATATTTTGGAGAGTATGTTATGGAAAAAAATGGTACTTTAACTCTTGAACAACTTACTAATAAGATTGAAGGTTATCAAGAAAAAATTGACGCTTTGAGACTTGACGGTACTTTGAAATTTCATAGATTGAAAGATGAAAATGACAAAATTCGTCATAATAAAAATATTTCCAAAGAAGATAAACAAAAACTTATCTCTCGTAATGACGAGGAAATTGTTAAAGCTCAACGTGTTATTAGACAAAATAAAGGCGACATCAACGATTTAGTTGGCGAAGCTAAAGACGTTTTAAAAGACAATTATCCTTTGCTTTATAAAGAGAAAATTGCTCAATTAAAAGCTTTAAAGTTAGAAAAAGGCGAAGAATACAAAAAGAATGTTGCCGCTATTAAAGAAGAACATCAAAAAACTTTAGAAGAAATTGACAAAAAATATTATGTCAAACAACTTAGTGGTGATGAAAAATCTCATTTCGATAACGAATTAAGCGCAATTAAATCTGCTCACGATGAAAAGCTTAAAGCTATTGAAAATGAACACAAAAACGATCGCTTAGATGAAAATTTTGTTTCTGCAAATAGAAATAACATTGAGTTATTAGAAAACGAGAAGAAAACAGTTCTCGCTGATTTAACAGCTACTCATAAAGAAGAGGTTAAAGGATTAAGCGGTGATGAATTAAAAGCAAAGAATCGAGATTTCAGACACTCATATTTCGCTAAAGAAAATGAATATGATGCAAAAATCGATTCTTTAAAGAAAGAATTTAATGACGCTAAATCCGAGCTTGAAAATCGAACAAAAGTTAAAATTGATGCTGAAAATGCTGATTATGAGAGCAAATATCGTAGTTTACATGAAAAATATGGTATTAAAATTTTAACTGAGGCCGATTTAGAAAATAAAAAGATTGATATTGCTAATGCTAAGTTAGCTTATAAGAGCCACTTATATGATGCTAAGCAAACTTATGATAAGCAAAAAGCAGCTATCAAAGATGAAAAACATGAAGCTTATACTTATAAAGTAAATAATTTAAAGAAATTAACTGACAATAAAGTTGATTTAGGAACAACAATTGGAGCTAAATGGGAAAATTATTGTTTCAACTTTAAATTAAAAGACTTCTTGTTAAGAAATGCTTTATATTTCATTGTTATTATTTTCTTCATTTATACGATTATTGGTACAAATGGTAATATCGTTTCTACCATCCATATCGTAAATATGTTAACTCAAACTTCAACCAAATTGTTTTACGCTCTTGGTGTTGCTGGGTTAATTCTCCTTGCAGGTACCGACCTTTCAATTGGTAGAATGACTGCTTTAGGTGCTTGTATAACTTGTATTTTCTTAGGACGTTCAGTCTATGATGGTGTTTTATTCGGTGGAACAGTTGATTTATCAACTACACCAGCTGCTGCTAGAATTATTATTGCTTTAGTTGTTTCAATTCTTGTTTGTACAATTTTCTCAACTATCGCTGGATTCTTCTCTGCTAAATTTAAAATGCACCCATTCATTACAACTTTATCAACTCAATTAGTAATCTTTGGTTTAATGCAAGTTTTCTTCACAAAATATCCTGCATTCAATATCGTTCCTGAATATAAAGATATGATTATTGGTGATGGACAATACTTATTAATTCTCTATGCAGTAATTGCTATTATTGCAATGTGGTTTATTTGGAATAGAACTAAGTTTGGTAAAAATATGTTCGCTGTCGGTGGAAACGCTGAAGCTGCTTCAGTTTCTGGTATTTCTGTTTTCTGGACAACATTATTCGTCTTCATTATGGCAGGTATCTTATATGGTATCGGTGGCTTCTTAGAAGGTGCTAGATCAGGTGTTGCTAACTCTAACTTAGGTAGTGGTACTGAGCTTGATGCTATTGCTGCTTGTGTTATTGGGGGTATTTCCTTCTCTGGTGGTGTTGGTAAAATTAGAGGTGCTGTTGTTGGCGCTTTAATCTTTACCTGTTTAACTTATTGTTTAACTCAATTAGGTTATAATACCAATATGCAATATATCTTCAAAGGTATTATTATCATGGCAGCAGTCTGTTTAGATAGTATTAAATACTTAAAGAAGAAATAATATTTAAAAGAAAAATTAATAAAACAAGTGCTTATTGCGCTTGTTTTATTTTGCTTTAATATTTATAGTTATTTATAGTTTTAGGAGATTATAAATGTTAGATTTTTATATTCTAGTTATTATAATTATGGCTGGTTTTTTAACCAATTATATGATTTTACTATCAATCGTAAAAAGGGTTAGGAATAATGATCCAAAAAGATTGCCTACTTGGGAGATTATTGCTTCAGGCATTTTCTTTGGAGGACCACTAATGATTTTCTTCTATATTTTTCCTGAATATCGCGAAGTTGATCAAGAACAAAAAAAGGCTTTTTTAATAAGCGGAATTATTTTAACAATTTTACAAATTCTATTAGTTTTTCTTTTGCTTTATTTTAATGTTTTTAAATTTTAAAGTTTAACTGGCTTATCTCTTCTAAATCATCAAATAATTTTAGATAAGTTGAAGAAGAGATGCTAGTTTTCAAATTAATTTCAAGTTTGTTATTCTCTTTAAGATTAATAAAATAAAAAGAAAGAATGCTTTTTGGATTAACAAAGTCATCTTCATCACTATTAGAAGATGAAAATAATTTTTTAGAAAAGAAACTGGTTTTTCCATTTTCTTTTTTCTTATTTTCTTCATTTAAGTCTTTCTTAGCTTTATTAAAAGAATTTATCGTATTAAAGACATAATAAGCAGAAACATTATCGAGTAAAGTAATGTCATCTTTACTATTAAATAATTCATTTAAAGGTAAAGTCCCATTAAACTTAGCGCCATTTAAATATGAGTTAAAGAAATCTAAATTTTTATATTCTTCATAAGCTGAAATTAAAGCGATAGTTGGGTTAAGAATCTTTCGATCAATAATTTTACTTATTTCAACCGAGTGAAATATATTGCTTTTTAATATAGAAATATCGTCTTTATCAAAGACAGAGATTAAGCGACGATTTTTATTTTTATCATAAATTAAATTAATGACATTTCTATCAACTTTATAATCAACGAATAAATCTTCATTGCCTTTAACAATAAGATTAATTGTAGAAAGTTCGCTTTCATCAAAAGAATCCTCAATAATTAAATGAGGATTTTCATCAAGAGTTACAAAATCTTTTGGGTCTCCTTTAATATAAAAAATTAATTTATCAGATGTTAAAAAATAAAGCTTAATAGCTTGAATAAAAGAATCAAGATTTAAAAAATTAGATGTATCAAAATAAACTGTTTTCATAAGCAAAATTATATCTTTTTTCTAGTGGTTTGTGATATATTTTTTATATGAAAATAGGTTTATATTCATCAAAAAGGGTTGAATCATTTATTAAATTTACCCAATTAGCCTTAATTAGCAATGATTTAATTGATTTTTATTTGTTTAGCGAAGATTATTCTTTTCTCGACCAATTTAAGCATTATAAAAATTTCAATTTTGTTCATTTAGATAATAAAGATTCCTTGTTTAATCTATTAAAAAAAGATGAAATTCCTTTTTTAATTATGATTAATGATAAATTGAAATATGATGGCTTTATTTTGCGTAATAATATTAACTTTGACTACTTACTTTTAATCAATAACTTAAAATTAAAAGAAGAGGTCGATTTTTTATACAATCTTTTATGCAATAAAGATTTAAAAATTGGAACATTAGGGAATATAAATACCGATGTAATAGTTGATTCAATCAAAGATTTTGATGAATTATTAGTTAACGACAAGGAAATATTAGTTATTAATGAGCACGATTTAAACATTATTAAAAAGTTTCATTCATCCTTTTTTGAATACTATTTAAAAAATACATCGCAAAGGTCATTATCAAATTATTTTTCGAAAATGTTTACTTCTTTTCAAAAGGAAGGAGATAAAACTAAATTCGTTTTAAATTTATTTGGCTATCCTTTTTCATTAGAAAACGATATCTTTACCTTATCGTTTTTAGGTGAACAAGTTGACGAAGTTATTTTAATTGATGGATTAAACCGTTTAAAAAAATTATTTAATTAGAATGTTTAATTACGTATAATAAAAAAAGAAGGTGTTCAAGATGAAAAAAATGAATAGATATAAAAAATTTTTATTAGTTTTACCAATTTCTTTTTTATTATTATCTAACTCTCCTGCTCCACTTCCTTATATTGATATAATCGATAATTATCGCGATGTGGAAGTTTTATCTCTTCTTGCTTTTAGCGATAATAACGATTCAGCTTTTAAATATGAATTAACTATTAAAAATACTGGGGACTATGTTATTGATTGTTACTTTACATTTTTTTCTTTAAGTTATTTAGATGATGAAAAAAATGTAAAGAGAGAAGAAATTTACCCTTTAGATTACTTATCAGTTGTTCCTGATGAAAAAGAAAGCTTTGGTTTTGAAATAAGTGATAATAATTTAACTTTTGAAGAAATTCTTGATTTTGAAGTTTATTGTGCCACTAAATTTGAAACTTTTGATTCTAGTAATTCTTCTTTAAGTTATATTAAAGAAGATAATCAATATTTATATTATTTTTTAATCATTAAAGACCTACCAGCTAATTCAAAACGCCCTTATATTTTAGAATGTTCTTTTTCTTTGGATAATTTAAATTATGTTGTAAGTGATTATTTTAACGATTCTGATAAAAGTTTTGTTGCAACTACTTTAAAAGTTAAAAAGAATGATAAAATTAATGCTAATTCGAAGATTAAAATAAATAGTTCGCGAGTTTATTTTGATGCTAATAATAATTCTAATTCCAATTTGAATTTTGGTTTAATTATTTTTTCATTTTTTTCTGCTATTTTGATTGCTTCATTTGCTGTTGTTGGATTATTTATTTTATTAATATACTTATTAGTAAGATATATTAAAAAAAGTAAAGATAAAATTAAAAAAGGGTAAGATTTAAGTTATAATAATTCTTACTTGCAGATGTGATGTAATTGGTAGACATGCAAGACTTAGAATCTTGTGCCTTCGGCGTGAGGGTTCGACTCCCTTCATCTGCACCAAAAGATTTAAAATAAATGCGATAATTATCGCATTTTTTTATTTAAATTAATTAGAGATTAGTTCATCTATTAAATTAAAATCTTCGTAGATATTCTTTTCTTTAAATAAATATTTAAAGATAAAAGAACCCATAATAAAAAGAAGAATTATTAAATATGTAGATGGAGAAATAAATATATCTTGAATAGAAAAAGATTGATATTTAAATGAAAAATAAAATAAAGATGATAAAAATAATGTAATAGTAGTTAATGGTGAAGAAGTGATTAAAGCAAAATATAAAAGCATGGAAATGAAAATAATCATCATTTCAAAATTTGGATCTATTTTACTAAAATTAGTAAAAATCATATAGCTTATTTTCCCATTTATTGCCCCTATAGCCATTAAAGGAATTACTATTCCGCCACTAACTTTTCCATTGGCGAGCATAGATAAAACAATTAAACGAAATAACAGCAATAAGAAGACAATTAAAAATGAGTCAATATTTATTAAATTATTAATTAAATTAATCCCGTTTCCTAAATAATCTAGCATAAAATAAGAAAGAATAAAGAAGATTAGAAAATAAAAAAATGAGCGGTATTTTATTAATATTTTCTTTTGATGCTTATTAAAGAATTTTCTTATTAAAATAACTAGTTTTTTAAAAAAGAAAGCGATTAAAAGATTAATTATTAATACAATATATAGTATTGAAAGATTATTATTTATTAAATTAACATTTTTAAAATCTAATAAATGATTATTATTAATCAGGTAGCAAATAAAAAAAGAAGAAAAAGAGACAATTATTCCTCTTAAGACTAATTTAAGTTTGAATTTATGCAAACCTTCTTCAAAAGAATAGATAAATCCACTTAATGGTGATAAGAAGGCACTTCCAAATCCTGCTCCGCTAGCTAAAGCGATATTATCAATATTTTCTTCATCATTAAAGCAATGATTAATCAATCTAGCCGATTTTGTCGCAATGAAAATAGATGGTCCTTCACTACCTAAAGTAAATAAAGAGAAGGTGGAAATATAGGAATTTATTATTAAGAATGGTAAATCTTTATAATCTAGCTTATTAGCTGATTCTTTCTTTTCAATTATTTTCGAAATTAATGGAAGGCCACTACCAGATAAATTAGGGAAGGTGGAGATAATTAAATAATTTATTAATGAAAGTAAAATAATAATGATTGCATTTGTTAAAATCGAAATTGTCTCTTTGCTAATATATAAAGAAGTAGCAAGTGCTAAAATTGACCTTAGTCCTAATTGGTATAAACCGACTAATAAGCCGATTATTGAACCCAAAAATAAAGCTTCAATTAAATATATAATTTCTTTTTTGATTAGCTCTCTTTTTATCATCAAATAAAAGTTATACTCCTTTTTATTTTCTAATTAAAGTGAGAAAATATTTTAAAAGAAGGGAATTATGATGATAAATGTAGGATTTTTAGGGGCAAGCAAAATTGGAAGAACTTTAGCTAAAACTTTTTTAAACTATCCAGAAAAGTTTAATCTTTATGCTATAGGAAGTAGAGATATCGAACGCGCAAGAAATTTTAAAGAGGAATTTAATTTTAAAAAATGCTATGGAAGTTATGAAGAATTATGTAATGATGAGGATGTTGATTTAATTTATATTTCAACTTATATCTCTAATCATTATAACGACATTAAATTAGCTTTAAATCATAATAAGCATGTTTTAGTAGAAAAAGCCTTTACTTTAAATAGTCACGAAGCAAAAGAAGTAATTGCCTTAGCAAGGAGCAAAAACTTATTATTAGCAGAAGCAATTTGGACTCGTTATATGCCTTCAAGAAATCTAGTTAAAAGTTTGATTGATAGTGGGATTATCGGCGATATCTATTATCTTGAAGCTAATTTAGGATATGAAATAGGAAATATCCCTCGTTTATATAAGAAAGAATTAGGTGGAGGGGCAATGCTTGATGTCGGAGTTTATCCGCTTAATTTTATTGATATGTTTGTTTCTTCAACTTTAAAAGATATTGAAGTTAAAAAAAGAATTCTTCCTAGTGGGGTTGATGAAACAATTATTGCATCCTTAAGCTATGAAAACGGTGTTTTAGCTCAATTTTTTACTACTTTAAATAATGCTACCTCTCGCGATGGATTTATTTATGGGAAAGATGGTTATATAAAAGTAATCAATATCAATAATCCTGAAAGGATTGAAGTTTATCGTCATGATGATAAAGAAAATAATTTTGCTACCTTGGTTTCAAATATCAATATTAAAAAAGAATTTAATGGCTATGAATATGAACTATTAGAAACTTATGACTCGATTTTAAATGGAAGAATAGAAAATCCTTCGATGCCTTTAGATAAGTCATTAAAGATAATGGAGATTATTGATCAAATTTTAAAATAATCAAAGATTAAATCTTGACTATAACTAATGTTATATTAAAATTATCTAACAGTGTTAGATAATTTTTTATGGTAGATAAATTAGAACTTAAAAATAAATTGATTGAAGAACTTAAAAACTTGTATTCAAGAAAAATAGACCTCTTTATACCTTCATTAGAAGGCTTAGATTTTATTTTGTTCATTTTGCGAATAGAAAATCGACCAATGTTAGCTGGAGAACTTGCTGTTAAGATGAAAGTAAGTAGTGCAAGAATGGCAGTTGCTTTAAATGCTTTAGCCGCAAAGCGTTTTATTAAAAGAAAAATAGACTTTAAAGACAAAAGAAAAAGAGTGATTAGTTTAACTAAAAATGGCGAGATTGAAGCTGATATTATT
>CASEST010000071.1 GCA_949290725.1 uncultured bacterium | reverse complement strand
ATCTTATTTACATGAAGGAGTTACTTATTATAAAAATAAAAAAGATGATGAAAAGGCGGCTAAATTAACAAAAATAATTGCAGACCTTTACAAAAAAGTTAATGGATAATATAAAAGCATTTATCTTATATGAGGTATTAATAATGAAAAGACAAAAATTATTTAATATTTTAAGCATTTCTTTATTATTTTCTTTAGTTTTTACTTCTTGTAACGCAACAAAAGTAGAGGAAGATGATGAAATTAAAGAAGAGGAAAATGTCACAACTATTTATTTTTGGCATAATTTAGGAGAAGGAATGGAACTAGTAATAGAGGATATTACTAATACATTCAACGATAAATTTGGTTGGATAAATGTTGTTCCTGTATTTCAAGATTCAGCTTTTCTTGATGATGATGAACTTGAAATTATGGTAATTACTTCCATTACTCCAAAATTTTATCCAGATATAGTTATTTCCACTCCAAAATCTACATCAGATTATATTGACTATAATGTAGTTTTAGATATGACCGATTATATATATGATGAGGACTATGGATTTGGCGAAGAATATAATAATGATTATATTGATGCTTTCGTTGAACAAGGAAGCAATTATATAAAAGAAGGAATTTACTCCTTACCATTTTTAAAATATACTCAAGGCTTATTTTATAATAAAGATGTAATTCTTGGACTTGATTTATCGTCATTTGATAACACGATTAACAATTCTAAACCTCTTGATGAAAATTATTTATTTTCTTTATCTTGGGATGAATTTTTCAATAAACTTGCTCCTGCATTAATGCAATATAACGAATCTGTTGAACAGATAATTTTCCCACGCAATGGTCAAAGTTCTGTTTTAACTTTCGGCAATAATAACTGGCTATTATCAAGTTTTTTAAAACAATATGAACTCCCATTTTTGTCCTATAAAAATAGGAAAACAAGTATTGATTTTAATAATGAAAATGTCGAAGAGCTATTAATAAGATTAAATAACTATTTAAAAAAAGGATATATTTCGACGACTTCAATTTCAGACTTTAACTTAAATTATAGATCGCTTATTTCTTCTAATACTTTATTTTATATTGGAGATAACAGTTCATTATATTTTTTAAATGAATTTGACGATAACATTGGAGTAAGTAGAATTTTTAAAGGAAGCAACGACTTATCTTCATTGGTTGAAGGATATAATCTTTCTATTTTAGATCACGAAGATGAAGATCGAGCTTTAGCCTCCTTCTTATTTATAAAATATCTTTTAGATGATACGAACTCTTATAAATATCTAAATTTTGGAAAGCCAGAATATTCTAATTATATAAGACCTATCTATTCTCCTTTTAAAAAATCTACTTTAGATAATACACAATATAATGAATCATATAATTCTAAATACAATGGTTATGTTTATGCAAATTTTAAAGATTTTATTTATGAATATAACGATACTTTTTATTGTAATCATCCAGCGCAAGGAAGAATTCATGATACGCTAGATAAACTTGTTTATGATTCTTTAACTACCGAAGACACCTCTTTAATATCATCCTTTTTAGAGGATGCTGAAAAAGAAGCAAAACAAATACTTCTATAATTAATGTATATATGGTTTTACTTTTCTAAAAAGAAAACTTTATAAATTTCTAAACCTAAAAAAGGGAATAGCAACAATAGTTAATGAATAAGATAAATTCATTGAAAATGTAGTTGTCAAAGAGCTGCTCCTTACTTCTTTACTAAAAAAATAAGACAACAAAAGAATAAATAAAAATATAAGGACAAATAGAATAAAGATTTAATATTAAAAATATTAGTAAGCTATCTGATCATTAATAAATGGTCAAATCAAATGTAAAATCTGATTTGACCATTTTTATTTCTTTCTTTTTTATAATTTAAAAGTAAAAAAGGAGAAAAAGCAATGAATGAAAATTTAGATAAGATTCATAAATATTTAAGAAAGATAGGATATGGTGAACATGAGATAAAAAATTGGGATACTACCACAGTTAATCTAGCCTTTGAAATAATGGAATATGCTCATCGCTATCAAAAAAGAGAAAATGGTGAAGAATATGCTAATCATCCATATAGGTTATATAGAAGATATCAGGAATTAGTTGGGATAAAACCACATGAATGTAATTGTTTAGACATCGATTTAATGCATGAATTTAATGTTCCTTTTGATGGAGTCCAAGAAGTTTGCTTATTACATGATGTTGTTGAAGATAGTGAATTTAGTTTAGAGGATGTTAGAAATATATATGTTGAATGTGGTTTCGAAAAATATTTCGATCTTTATATAAAGAACGCTTTAAGATATATTACACATGATAAACTTGTTGACTATGATAAATATATTACAATTTGTTTAAGAAATTCGATATCATCCTTAGTAAAAATGCTTGATTTAGAAGATAATTGTAGATTTTTAGATCTAACTGAATTTAATAAGGAAAAATATAGAGGAACACAAAGCTATCTTTCATATGCCTTTAGTATTAATAATGTTTACCAGTTTATTGAGAATATCGAAAAATATAAAAAAGCCTTTAGAAAAGAAAAGAAATATTATAGTTCATAATTTTTACTAAATTCTTTTTATTTAAAAAAAAGATATTTTATTGATGGAGTTTAATTATAAATATAAGTTTATAATAAAATATTTAATGTGAATAAACTTTAAATAAGATTATAGTAAGAAAGATAATATTTAAAATGAAGGAAATTATTACTGATAGATTAATCTTAAGAAATTTTAATGAAAATGATTTTGTAGCGCTTTTAAGTATTCTTAAAGATAAAAAACGAATATTTATTTACCATGGTTACCATTAACTAGTTTAAAAGATGTAAAAGAATTTTATAAAAACCGAATTGAAAATAGTTATAAAAATGGTGGATATTTTTATGCCATATGCTTAAAAGAAAATCTTAATCCGATTGGTTATATCGGATTAAGTAATGATGAAGCTCATGATTTAGGTTATGCTCTTAAAAGTGAATATCGGCATAAAAGAATTATGAAAGAGGCTGCTAAAGCGATGATAGAAAAACTTAAAGATAATGGGATTACTTATATAGGTGCTACTCATGATATAAATAATCATCGAAGTGGATTTATAATGCAATCTATTAATTATTCATTATATTATCACATTTATATTTATTTTTTTATGAATCAATCTTCATTTAATTCTTAATTAATCTAATTTAATGCCTTTTAAATATTAAAAGAGTATTAAATTAGATTAATATTCTTTAAAAAAACTATTATTAATAATTTTTTAATGTTAAAATAATCCATCGTGATGAATTATAAGATTTTTATTAATTAATTTATTATGGACAGGTTAGATTTAGAATCAATTTATAAAGCTAATTCAAGAAAAATCTATGAATTAGAAAATACCTCTTCTCATGGTTTATCAGAAGAAGAAGCTAAAAAAAGATTAGAAATTTATGGTAAAAATATCTTAAAAGAAAAAAAGAAAGTTAATCCAGTAATTTTATTTTTAAAAAACTTTATTTCGATAATGGCAATCTTATTATGGATTAGCGGAACAATATCAATAATCTCATGTTTTATAGCTGAAGAAAATCCCTCTTCAATCGGTGTTTTACATGATCCGGGAATGTTATATTTAGGAATTGCCATTTTTTTAATTAATATAATCAATGGAGTTTTTTCTTTCATTCAGCAATTTAAAGCTAATAAATCAACTGAAGCTTTAAAAAAGATGCTTCCTTCTTATGCTAGAGTAATTAGAGAAGGAAATGAAAAACAGATCGAAGCAAGTTTATTAGTTCCAGGAGATATTATTATTTTAAGTGAAGGTGATAATATTTCTGCTGATGCCCGTATTATTAGCGCAACTGATTTTACAACTAATCAATCTTCTTTAGATGGTGAAGCAACTCCAGTTAGAAAAACTTATGAAGCTTTAAAAGAGTTACCAGAAACTTCGATAAGAGCTAAAAATATTGCTTTTGCTGGAACAAGTGTTGCTACGGGTAGTGCTCGAGCAGTTGTTTTTGCTACTGGAATGAATACTGAATTCGGGAAGATTGCTTCATTAATTGAAAATATTAAGGAAAAGAAATCCCCTTTAGAATTAGAGATTGAAAAAGTTACTAAAACAATCGCTTTAATCGCCTCTTTAATTGGATTAGTAGTATTTATTTTAGGTTTAATGATTAATGGTTTTGATCAAGGATTTGATAAACCAAGTTTATATTTAAATCAATTTGTTATTGCTTTAGGAATGATTGTTGCTTTTATTCCTGAAGGTTTATCACCTACAGTTTCTTTATCTTTAGCTAAAGCTGTTCAGCGTTTAGCTAAAGAAGGAGCTTTAGTAAAAAACTTGTCAAGTGCTGAAACTTTAGGTTCAACCTCGGTTATTTGTAGTGATAAAACCGGTACTTTAACTAAAAACGAAATGACTGTTAAATCATTATATTTATTAAATAGAATTTATGATGTAACTGGTAATGGTTATTCTTTTAAAGGTGAGATTCTAGATAAAGATAAAGTTAAACAAACAATTTTAAATAATCATGATTTAAAGATGCTATTAATGAGCGGAGCTTTATGTTCAAATGCAAGAATTATTGAAGATCCTCATAAAGCTGGTAAATATATTGTTTTAGGAGATCCAACTGAAGCTTGTTTAGGTGTTGTAAGTGAAAAAGGATTATTAAATGCGAATAATCAAATTAGAATTACTCCACGTATTAAGGAATTACCTTTTGATAGCGTAAGAAAAATGATGACTACCATTCATCAATTCGAAAAAAGTATTGATGGCGCACAAAGAATCGCATTTACTAAAGGTTCACCAAAAGAAGTTTTAGAAAAATCTAAATTTGTTTTAGAAAATGGCAAAGTAAGAGAATTAACAAAATCAGATTATGATTTAATAATGAAACAAAATGATTCTTATGCTAAAGATGGCTTAAGAGTCTTAGGAATGGCTTTTAGATTATTAAAAAAGGAAGATAATCTTCCTTTAGCTTTAAGTGAATACAATATAAATAATATCGAGAATAATCTTGTTTTTATCGGTTTAGAAGCGATGCAAGATCCGCCTAGAGATGGAATAAAAGAAGCGATTTTAAAATGTCATAAAGCTGGAATAAAAGTAATTATGATTACTGGAGATTATTCTTTAACCGCTTTAGCAATCGCTAAAAAGATTGGGATTGTTAATAATGATAAGGTAAAGATTATTTCTGGTAGTGAATTAAATGAAATTGATGATGAAACTTTAAAGAAATATTTAAAAGAAGAAATAATTTTTGCTCGAATGGCTCCAGAACAAAAATATCGTATTGTTTCAGCTTTACAAGAATTAGGTGAAGTAGTAGCAGTTACTGGTGATGGAGTTAATGATGCGCCTGCTTTAAAAAAGGCTGATATTGGTGTAGCGATGGGAATTGCCGGAACCGATGTTGCTAAAGACGCAGCCGATATGATTTTAACTGATGATAATTTTGCTTCAATCGTTAGAGCAATTGAAGAAGGAAGAGCAATTTTTGGTAATATTAGAAAATTTATTACATATATTTTTAATTCTAATATTCCTGAAGCGATACCATTTTTACTCCCATTATTGACTTTAAATGCTGTTCCTCCAATGCTAACTATCTTAGAAATTTTATTAGTTGATATTGGAACAGATATGCTTCCTGCTATTGCATTAGGTTGCGAAAAACCTTCAAAAAACATCATGAATTACCCTCCTAGAAAATTAAATGATCATTTGTTAAATAAAGGATTATTTGCTGATGTTATTTTTTATGGGGTTCAAACATCGATTTTATCGGTGGCTGCTTATTTCTTATTTAATCTATTTACCTCGATGTCTTTAAATTTACCATTTACTTTATTTAATCAATTAAACCATGAAGAAATATGGATGAGTGCAACAACTGTAACTTTAATTTCGATAGTATTCTGTCAAATGGGGATAGTCTTTGCTTGTAGAAGTAAAGATGAATCGATTTTTTCACTAGGATTTTTTACGAATAAGGAAGTCCTTTATGGTTTAGTTTTTGAAATAGTTTTATTGATGGCAGTAGTATTTATTCCAGTTTTAAATACAGTAGTTTTTGAAACTAATATGGTATTAGATTATCGTATTTGGCTAATTATGCTTACTTTCCCATTTATTTCTTTATTTAGCGGGGAATTAAGAAAATATATCAAAAGAAGAAAAGAAAAGCTAAAATTAAATAAAAAAGGAGCGAGTATATAATATGAAAATAATAATTGTTGGATGCGGAAAATTTGGTAGCGCCTTAGCTCTAGAACTTTATAAAAAAGGTCATACTATTTCAGTAATCGATCAAAATAAAGATGCTTTTTATCGTTTAGGAATTGATTTTAATGGAAATTTAGTTGTTGGTAATGCTTTTGATAAAAAGACTTTAGAAGAAGCCGAGATTGAATATGCTGATGCCTTAGTTGCAGCAACTGCTAAAGATGAAATCAATGCTTTAACTGCTAAAATTGCTAAAGATGTTTATTATTTAAAGAATGTAGTCGCAAGATTATATAATCCTCGCAAGGCAAAAATATTTGAATCTTTAGGAATAAAAGTAATTTCAACAACCGGATTTGGAGTTGGTAGAGCAATTGAACTTTTATCTTTTTCAATGTTTGATTCTCTTTCTTTAATCGGTGGCGATGCTTCTACTGAGATTATTCGAATTAGAGCGACAAGTAATGTTGAAGGAATGAAAGTTAAAGAGCTTAATTGCAACGAATTTAAAGTCATTGATATTGTAAGAAATAATACTTCGTTCATTCCTGATGATGAAGAAGAGATTTTCACGAATGATATTTTATATTTCGTTATTAAAACTAACGAAAAAAGAAAACTTAAAATTATTTTAGGTATATAAAATAAAGGAGAGAATTATGTATGTAATTATCGTTGGGGGCGGTCAAATCGGCTCTTATATGGCTGACCTTCTTAAAAAAAATAAATGTGATTTTGTAATTATTGATAATAATCGTGATAATATTGTTTCTTTAACTAAAAAATTTGGGGAGGATCATGTTAGATATGGTAATGCAACCGATCCAAATATTTTACAAAATGAACGTATTGAAAAAGCTGATGTTGTGGCTTGTGTTTCAGGAAAAGATGAGGTTAATCTCGTTTGTTCAACAATTGCTAAATTTGAATTCCAAGCTCCTAGAGTTGTTGCAAGAGTTAATGATCCATCTAATGCTTGGCTTTTTAATTTATCAAATGGAGTAGATGCGGCAATTAATCAAGCAGATATCATTGGTCATATCGTTGTAGAAGAATTATCGATGAAATCTTTTTTAACTTTAATGAAACTATCTAAAGGTGGACATTCAATCGTTCAACTAGTTTGTAATGAAAATTCTATTGCTGCTGGAAAAAGGGTTAAAGAACTTAATTTACCTAAATCAACTTTAATGATCGCTATTTATCATGGAGAAGATTTAATTGTTCCTAATGGAGAGACAGTTATTTTCCCATATGATCGAATAATGTTATTTTCTAATGATGCTAACTATTTAGATTTAGAAGCGATTTTCTCTCGCTAAGCTAAAAAAATGCATATTCTTTCTTCTTTATTAATTTATTTGCTAAATTAATAAAGAAGAAAAGGAGAAATAATAAAATGAATATTTATCAATTTAATGTATTAGATAAAAACAATAAAGAAGTTAGTTTAAAAGAATATCAAAATAAAGTATTACTAATTTTTAATAGTGCAACTCATTGTGGATTTACTTCTAGCTACGAAGAATTAGAAAAATTATATTTAAAATATAAAGATCAAGGATTAGAACTTTTAGATTTCCCATCAAATGATTTTAAAGAACAAGCTCCAGAAAGCATTGAAGAAATCGATCAATTCTGTTCTTTAAATTTCAATACTACCTTTAAAAGATTTAATAAAGTTCATGTAATAAATGAAGATATCTCCCCATTATTTAATTATTTAAGTTTAAATACTACCTTTGAAGGTTTTGATTTAAATCATCCATTAACTAAAATCTTAAATGATTTAGTAATAGAGATGAATAATGATAAAGATAAACATTCGATTAAATGGAACTTTACTAAGTTTTTAATCTCTAAAGATGGAAAAATTCTTAAAAGATATGAACCAACTACCTCAATAGAAATAATTGATCAAGATATTAATAAGTTATTAAATGAATAAATAATTAAATTAATATAATTAAAAAATCCAATTTGTTAATCATTAAACAAATTGGATTTTTATTTAAATTAAATATTTATTTTAATAAAAGATTTAATGAACCAGTAATAAGTTCTTTAATCGTTATATCAATCGTAGTATTAGTTTTTTCCATCGCTTCTTTTTGAATAGAAATTGGAAAAGCTAATGGATAAAAACCATACATCATTGTAATAAAACTAGCATAAATCATCTTTATGTCTAATTTATTATTAATTTCATTTACTAATTTGAAAAAACATTCTTCGAATCTTTTAAATTCAGTTTTTAAGATAATTAGATTTTCTAAAGTGGTTGATCTTTCAATCTCTTCTAAATTAGAAGACATTATTTTTAAGATAATAATATTTTCTTCAAATAAATCAGCGATTGAATCAATAATTTCTTTTTTAGTTAGATTTTTATTAATTAATTTTTCTAATCCATCATCTAATTTAATAAAATGATTATATAAAGAATCTAAAAGAATCTCTTCTTTACTTTTATAATAAAAATAGATTGCCGTTCTTGATAGATGAGTCATTAAAGAAATATCTTTTAAATAAATATTATTTAATTCTTTTTTTAAATATAAGGTGTCCATCGCCTTTATAATTTCTTTTTTACGTTCATCAAATTGTTCTTTAGTTCTTGCTCTTAAATACATAGTTTTACCTATCTTAAAATATTTTAATTTATTATTGACATAACGTCAATTGACTAATAAAATTTAATTGACACTGAGTTAATTATTTAATGGGAGTCAATTTATGAAAGTATTAGTAATTAAAGGAAGTCCACATCTTAATGAAACATCTTCAACTTTAGTTAATCAATTTATTAAAGGAACAAAAGAAAAAGGACATCAAGTAGAAGAGATTTATTTAATAAAAACATCATTACATCCTTGTTTAGGTTGTGATCGCTGTGCCTTAACTAATAGTTGCATTCAAAATGATGATGGAAATGAAATTTTAAATAAAATTTTAAATTGCGATTGCTTAGTTTTAACTACTCCAGTTTATTATTTTGGAGTATCTGCGCAATTAAAAACTTTAATTGATCGTTTTTATTCAAAAAATAGCGAGATTAATCATCGTCACTTAAAAGTGATTTATATGGCTGCAGCTTATGATAGTAGTGATAAAGTAATGGAAGCAATTTCAGCTCATTTTGATATTTTAACTTCTTATTTAAATATGGAAGAAGTAGGTCGAATATTAGCTAAAGGAGCAGCTAGCCCAGCTAATTTAAAAAAAGAATATTTGCTTGAAGCTTATGAACTAGGTAAAAATTTATAATTTGAAAGGAGATAAAGATGAAACAAACCGCTGGAAGAGATAAATTAAATGACTTAGCTCCTAAATTTGCTGAACTTAATGATGATATACTTTTTGGTGAAGTTTGGAGTCGAGTGGATAAATTAGGATTAAAAGAAAGATGTATTATCACTGTGGTCGCTTTAATTAGTAAAGGAATAGTTGATAATTCATTAAAATTCCATTTAATGAATGCTAAAAAGCATGGTGTAAATAAAGTTGAGATGGTTGAAATAATCACTCATATCGCTTTTTATATCGGTTGGCCAAATGCTTGGGCAGTTTTTCCATTAGTTAGAGAAGTTTATCAAGATGAAAAGATAGAAAATGAACCATTATTTGGTTTAGGAAATAAAAATGAAGCTTATGCGAAATATTTTATTGGTCAATCTTATTTAAATCCTTTAACTAAAGAAGGACTAAATATTGCTAATGTTACTTTTGAACCTAGTTGTCGTAATAATTGGCATATCCACCATGCTAAAAGCGGGGGAGGACAGATCTTACTTTGCACTGATGGAGAAGGATGGTATCAAGAAGAAAAAGAGAAAGCACGAAAATTATTACCTGGAGATGTAGTTTTTATTAAACCAAATGTTAAACATTGGCATGGAGCTAGTAAAGATAGTCGGTTTTCTCATATAGCAATTGAAATTCCTGGAGAAGATAGTTTTACTGAACGGTTAGAAATGGTAGATGAAAAAACATATAATAATCTTTAATAAATTAATAAGACTAAGAATTAATTTCTTAGTCTTATTAATTTATAATTAGCTTATGAATAATGATTTAAAAAATAATGATATTAAAAATATAAATAAAATAAATAATAAGAAAGGAATATTTTTAGCTTTAATTGCCGCTTTAGCTTATTCAATATCTTCTCCTTTATCTAAATTAATTTTAGATTTTATCTCTCCAACTCTTTTAGCTGGATTTTTATATTTAGGAGCAGGAATATTAATGCTTTTTATTTTTCTTTTTCGTATTATTTTAAAGAAAAAGAAAAATAAAATAGAAAAATTAACTAAAAAAGATTTACCTTATATTATTTTAATGGTTTTACTTGATGTCGCTGCACCGATTTTAATGATGTTTGGTTTAAATAATACTAATGCTTCAAATGCTAGTTTATTAAATAATTTTGAAATCGTAATGACTTCTTTAATCGCTTTATTTATTTTTAAAGAAAAGATATCTTTACGTTTATGGCTTGGAATAATCGCCATTAGTTTATCTTGTATAATTTTATCTTTTGATAGTCTGGAATCATTTAATTTTTCTATTGGTTCTTTATTTATTTTATTAGCGGCAATCTGCTGGGGATTTGAAAATAATTGCACCAAAAAATTAGCTAATAGCGATCCATTAAAAATAGTTTTAATTAAAGGTTTAGCTTCTGGAAGCATCTCTTTAATTATTGGATTTAGTATTGGTGAAAGAATTGAATTAGCTAATCTTTGGGCAATATTTATCGCTTTATTAATCGGAGTAGTTGCTTATGGTTTATCGATTTTATTTTATATCTACGCTCAAAGATTTATTGGAGCGGCTAAAACTAGTACTTATTATGCAATCAATCCTTTTATTGCAGTAATCTTTTCTTTAATTATCTTTTTAGAAATACCTTCAATTAAATTTATAATCGCTTTAATTATTATGATAATTGGTTGTTTTTTAGCTTCTAATGATAAACCATTATTTAAAAGAAAAAAGAAAGAAGAAAGCAGTTAATTTAAATATTTAAATCTATTTACTTAAGATATATTTTTAAAAAGCATATCGCTTTTTAAAAATAATAAAATAAGTCAAAATAAAATGTTAATTAATTAAATATTGAGTAATTAATTAATAAATAAATAACTTATATAAAAAATAAATCTTAAGGAGAACAATAGATGAATTTAAATGAAAAGAAAGTTGGAATTATTGGTTTAGGAAATGTTGGAGCTTCAATCGCTTTTATTTTGGCTTCCTCCCCTTATTTTAATGAGATAGTTTTAATTGATAACAATATTGAAAAAGCTAAAGGAGAAGCTTTAGATATTTCTCATGGTTTACCTTTTAATAAACCAGTTAAAGTTTATCAGGGCGATTATGATGATTTAATCGATTCAAAAATAATTATAATTACTGCTGGAGCTGCTCAAAAAGAAGGAGAAACTCGTT
>CASEST010000070.1 GCA_949290725.1 uncultured bacterium | reverse complement strand
CCCTTCTAAAATTACTTGATCACCATCTTTAAAACTTTGCTTCAATGAAAATGCGTCATATTTAAACATGACGCATTTTAAAGAAGAATTATCATCTTTAATTGAAAAATATATATGGCCAGAAATATTTTTGCCTTTCCAATTAGAAATTTCGCCTTTAATTAATAAATTTCTAAAAAATGGTGTTTGATCAAATATATCTTTAATTAAACTATTTATTTCACTAACAGTAAATGTCTGTTTATTTTCTTGTGTTTCAATCATTTCCATTTATTTATAAAGCATTATCTAATACAGCATTAACAAATTTATAATCATTCTCTTCACTATATTTCTTTGATAAATCAACCGCAATATCAATAGCAATAGCTTTATTAAAGCCTTCAATATATTTACAGTTTGTAACAGCTAAAATTAATATAGCTTGAACGCAAGTATTCAAGCGAGCAAACTTCCAATTTTTGAGATATTTAGAAATTAAATCAATTGATTCGTTTTCATGTTTTAAAGCTTTAATTACAACTTCTTTTAAATAAATTGGGGCATTCTCATAAGAATCTGATAAAACCTCAGAGAAAGTTTTTTCAATATCAATTATTAAACCTTGCTGCTGGCAAATCAAAAACGAAGTCATAATTTGCATTGCAATTTCTTGTAACTTATTTCTTGAATATTCCATAATTATTTCTTTTCTTTAACCTCAATATAATTAAAAGAAACTTCATATGGAACATTATCACAGTGATTTAATAAATTATTGTTCAATTGGCGAATTATTTGTTCTTGAATGATTTCTTTTGAGACATTTTTATCTAAAAGCAAATTAAACTTATAGGATAGTTTGTTATTTTTAATAATAACTACTACAGTAGGTTTGCTTTTCTCAACTTTAGCTTCTTTTTTTAACAATCCATCAATATTTCTTAAAGATTCTTCCCCAACAGTTTGAAATACCTTTTTAGAAATAGCTAATTCACCATTTTTATTATATCTTTGTAAGTATATATAGCTACCCATATTTATTCCGCCTTTTTAAAGTTATCTAAAATAAATTTTAAGACTTTTTCTTTAGTGAAACCATATTTCTTAATCAAGTCTTTATCTGGTGCGCTTGCTCCAAATTCATTAATTCCATATGGATGAGCAGAATATTTATACCAACCAAAAGTTGAAGACATTTCTAAAGAGAAAGTGTTTTCTCTATCGCATCTTAAAACGGATTTTTTATAATCATCGCTTTGGTTATCAAAACTATTATAAGATGGCATAGAAACTACGTCAGATTGAATATTTTGAACGAGCAATTCATTTTGAATTTCAATTGCTAAACTAACCTCACTTCCAGTTGCAATAATCGTAATGTTAGGTTGGTTATTTTTAGCTTTTGAAATGATATATGCACCTTTATTAAAATCTCCATCAGATAGTGAGGTTTCAATTAAAGGTAAGTTTTGTCTAGATAAGATAATCGCAGTTGGAGTTTTAGTACTTGAAAGAGCAACTTTATAAGCTCCTAATGTTTCTCTATAATCACAAGGTCTAATGACGTTTAAATTAGGAATTGAACGTAATGTAATTAAATGTTCTATTGGTTGGTGAGTTGGTCCATCTTCACCAACAGCAATTGAATCATGAGAGAATAAAAAGATTTGTGGTATTTTCATTAAAGCTGCCATTCTAATTGCACTCTTGGCATAGTCTGAAAAAACTAAGAACGAACCTGAATATGTTCTTAATCCTCCATGCAAAGCAATACCATTACTAGCTGCAATCATTAAAAACTCTCTGATACCCCAATTAATATTTGTTCCGTTTGGAGTTGCTGGAGTATATGTAATTCCATTATTGAGATGAGTTTTTACGCTACTAGCAACATCAGCACTTCCGCCAACTAAAAAAGGAAGATGCTCGTGATAGAAGTTTAAAATAGTTTGTGATGCATTTCTTGTGGCATCTGTTTTAAATAAACTCTCGTCAAAATTTAATTGTTTAATCAATTCAGAAATATCACCATTACAGACAGTTTCTAACATTTTTATTTTTTCATGATTATTAGCAGCATATTCTTGATAATATTCTAAGTGTTTTTGATATTTGTCATTTCCTCTAGCAATAAAAGTTTCTTTAAAATCATCATAAACTTCACTTGGAATCTTAAATGGTTCTTCTCTATAACCATAAGATAATTTAGCATTATTTCCATCTTCTTCACCTAAAGGAGCACCATGTACCTTACAAGTGCCTTGATTTTTACTTCCATATCCAATAATAGTTTTAAAGATGATTAAAGTTGGTTTTTCTTTTTCGTTTTTTGCTTTTTGTATTGCATTATGGATTTCTTTTAAATCATTGCCATTTTTAACGTATAAAACATTCCAATTTGCTGCTTCAAATCTCATTTTTACATCAGCATCATCACTTTGTGATAATGGTCCATCTAAAGTAACATCATTAGAATCATACAATAAAATTAAACGATTCAATTTATTTAATCCGGCAAAGGTTATAGCTTCATGAGAAATCCCCTCTTCTAAACAACCATCGCCACAAATACAATATGTATAATGTTTAATTAATTTTTTTGAATATGTATTAGCTAGCATATTTTCAGCAACAGCTAAGCCGACTGCTTCAGCGATTCCTTGACCTAAAGGTCCGCTAGAAGCGTCGATTCCTTCAGTTACTCCAACTTCAGGATGTCCTGGAGTGATAGATCCAAGTTTTCGAAATTGTTTTAAATCGTCAACAGAAATTTTATATCCGCATAAGTGTAGGATTGTATATAAAAGCATTGAAGCATGACCACATGATAAAACGACGCGGTCACGATTAATCCAATTAGGTTTAAAAGGATTTGCGATAACGAAATCACGATAAAGAATATACATTATTGGAGCAAGTGATAATGAAGCTCCTGGATGGCCGCTTTTAGCATTATTAATTCCATCAATAGCTGTCGCTCTTAAGGCAGCGACGCTTAATTTCATAACTTCTTTATTAGAATTACCCATTATATTAATCCTCCTTTATAATTTTGATGCCTAATTCATCTAATTGGTTATCATCGACTTCTAATGGTGCATTCGTAACTGGACAAATTGCATTTAAATTTTTAGGGAAAGCTATAACATCACGTATATTATTTGTCTCACATAATACCATAGTTAATCTTTCAAGTCCAAAAGCCATTCCACCGTGTGGAGGTGT
>CASEST010000069.1 GCA_949290725.1 uncultured bacterium | reverse complement strand
GGTGTTAGATTAAAAGCTTGTAGAATTATTTGGAATTCACCAACATCTTTCGGTGGAATTGGTAATATTTATAACTCATTCTTACCATCTATGACACTCGGCTGTGGTTCATATGGCCGTAACTCAGTTAGTGGTAACGTTAGTGCTATTAATTTGATTAACATTAAACGTATTGGTAAGAGGAGAAATAATATGCAATGGTTTAAAGTTCCAAATAAAATTTATTTTGAAAGAAATAGTGTCCAATATTTAAAAGACGCTAAAAATGTTAATAAAGCATTTATCGTTACTGATAAATCAATGGTCCAATTAGGATTCTTACAAAAAGTTATCGATGAATTAAGACAAAGAAGAAATGAAGTTCAAATTCAACTTTTCACAAGTGTTGAACCTGATCCAGATATTACAACTGTTAGAAAAGGTGCTGATATGATGGCTGAATTCCAACCAGATACTATCATCGCTTTAGGTGGCGGCTCTCCAATGGATGCTGCTAAAGGTATGTGGCTCTATTATGAAAATCCAGAAGTTAATTTTGATGATTTAAAACAAAAGTTCATGGATATTAGAAAGAGAGCTTTCAGATACCCAGAACTTGGTAAAAAATCTAAATTAATTTGTATTCCTACAACTTCTGGAACTGGTAGTGAAGTTACTCCATTTGCTGTTATTTCTGATAGAGCAGAAGGTAAGAAATATCCATTAACCGACTATGCTTTAACTCCAACAATCGCTATTATCGATCCTGAATTCACAACTAACCTCCCTCCAAGAGTTACTGCTGATACAGGCTTAGATGTTTTAACTCATGCTTTAGAAGCATATGTTTCAATGTTAGCTAGTGATTATACTGATGCTTTAGCTCTTCAAGCTATTCAAATGGTTTTTGAATACTTACCAAGAGCAGTTAAAAATGGCAAAAATGATTTAGAAGCTAGAGAAAAGATGCACAATGCATCAACTATGGCAGGTATGGCCTTTGCTAATGCTTTCTTAGGTATGTGTCACTCAATGGCTCATAAGATCGGTGGTATGTTCCATGTTGTCCATGGTAGAGCTAATGCAATCTTATTACCATTCGTTGTTCGTTATAATGGTACCGTTCCTCAAAAATTAGGTACATGGCCAAAATATAATGTCTACGATGCTGATAAACGTTATGCTAAAGTTGCTCGTTTGCTTGGTTTAAAAGCTAAAACTGATGCTGAGGGAGTTAAATCTCTTGCTGATGCCATTTATAAATTAGGTAAAGAATGTGGCGAAGATATGTGTTTCAAAGCTGAAGGTATCGATCAAAAAGTTTGGAACGATAGCTTGGAAGAATTAGCATATCGTGCATTCGAAGATCAATGTACACCAGTTAACCCACGTATTCCATTAGTTGCTGATATGGTTGAAATCTTAAAGCAAGCTTATGATGGATATAAGGTTGAAGAATAATTAACTATTATTAAAAAATAGAGAACCTTATGGTTCTCTATTTTAAATATCTAAAACATCAATTATTTCAGATGGAAGAATATTTGTTTCTTTAAAGAAGTAGTCTAAATATTGATAATTTATATTAGAGATTTCATTTGGGTTATGTGCATCGATTCCAATAATAAATTCATTTCCGACCTGATGAGCGATTTTAAAGAAATCGATTGAAGGATAAAATAATACGCCCTTTTCTTTATATTTTGTTTGATAGCGATATAAACCATGTAAATTTATTTCAAGTGGTATATTTAATCTTTTAGCTTCAAGACAAATTTCCTTTGTTATTTGATTTATTTGTTCACTCATTTTAGTGATATTAATCATAAATAAATCAGGATGACAAACATATTTAAAATAATTTGAGTTCATTCCTAAAATTAAATCGTTTTTATATCGTTCAATTTCTTCGATATTATCAACGTTTTTAAAATAAATTTCTGTCTTATTATTTTTATTAAATTTACAATGTTGACCTAAGATTAAATAATCGAATTTATATTCATTTAATAAACTTTGATAGTAGGAGTCTTTTTCTTTCATATATTCAACTTCCAATCCAAGTTTTATTTCGATTTGATCTTTATATTTCTTTTTTAAACTTTGAATCGATTCAATATAATCTTTAAGCAATGAAAAATCCATTCTAATTTTTGGATCCTTTACATTTTCAAAGGGAGCATGGTCGGAAAAACCTAATATTTTAAAAGAAGAAGCTATCGCTTCTTTAACATATTCTTCATCTTTATAATCATTAGCGTGCCCACAACGAAAAGTGTGAGTGTGATAATTACTAATAATCTTTTTCATACTCACCTATTATAGATAGATTTTATAAAAATGTATATTTTTCTTTTATTATTAGTTTTTGAACTAATAATATGGTAAAATTTTAACGATTTAAAGGAGAAAATGATGGCAAAATTTGAGACGAGAGTACAAGAGTTAAAATATTCAATTTTAAAGGAAGTAATACAATATTTAGATAAAGATTACAATAATATTGATAAAAATATTTATAATATTGTTCATAATATTATCCCTGGTAACAAAGCATCTTTTAGATGTTGCGTCTATAAAGAAAGAGCAATCGTTGAAGAAAGAGTTCGTTTGATCTTAAACTCTTCAAGAAATGATGATTCAAACGTTATTAAAGTTATTCCTATTGCTTGTGATGAATGTCCTTTAGGTGGATATACCGTTTCTGATGCATGTAGAGGTTGTATTGCCCACCGTTGTAGTGAAGCTTGCCCAAAAAAATGTATTTCTTTTAGTGATGATTTAAGAGCAAAAATTGATAAATCACAATGTGTTAACTGTGGTCTTTGTGCTAGAGCTTGTCCTTATAATGCGATCGAAAATCGTGTTAGACCTTGTGAAAGAGCTTGTAAACAAAAAGCAATTTCAGCTAATATGAGCCAAGATGGTGCAAATGAAGCAGTTATTAATGATGAAAAATGTATTCACTGTGGAGCTTGCGTTTATACTTGCCCTTTTGGTGCAATCGTTGATGTTTCTTATATTAAAGAAATTTTAAAAGGAATGGCTGATGCAAAAAGAGAAAATCGTCATGTTTATGCTATTGTCGCTCCTTCAATTGGTGGTAACTTTACTGATGTAAAAACTGGGCAAGTTATTGCTGGAATTAAAAAACTTGGCTTTGATGAAGTTTTTGAAGCTGCTTTAGGAGCTGATATGGTCGCTTTAGGCGAAAGTGAAGAATTATCTGAAAGAGGATTATTAACTTCATCATGTTGTCCAGCATTTACCTTATATATACGTAAATTTTTCCCTGATTTAGCTAAATATATTTCTTCTTCCTTATCCCCAATGGCTCAAATTGGAAAATATATCAAAGAAAATGACAAAGATAGCTTCGTTGTCTTTATTGGGCCATGTACTGCTAAAAAGAGTGAAATTAAAAACGAAAGATTTAAACCATTTGTTGACAGTGCAATGACTTTTGAAGAACTTTTGGCTTTCTTTGATGCACGTAATATTGATTTAAAGAGTCTTGAAGAGGTTGACTTTAGAAAAGGTTCAAAATTTGGTCGTGGCTTTGCAAAGTGTGGCGGACTTTCAGAAGCAGTTAAACAAGCTTTAAAAGAAGATGGAAGCGATTTTGTAGTTAATGGTATAAATGTTGATGGCATGGAAAATGTTCGTAAGATTTTACTTGAATTACAAAAAGGTAATTGTCCAGCTAATTTTATTGAAGGTATGGCATGTGAAGGCGGTTGCATTGGCGGTCCATGTAATTTGCAACATACAATTCGTAACAAATTAATGGTCGATAAATTCTCTAATGAAGGTGAGAAGGAGATTAAAAACGCAATTAATAAGGAAGCAAAACTTTAATATGAAAAAAGAATTTCGTGATCTTTTAGTTGATAATATTGAACAAAGTAACGTTTTAGTTTGTGGTATTCCGCTTGATAAAAATGCTTCGGTTGGTAAGGGAGCATCTTTAGCACCAAAAATAATTCGTGAATTATCATATGATTTGCCAGCCCTTGACATGAGTGGAAATTTATTAAAAGATACAAAAATCTTTGATTTAGGTGATTTTTATAATGAAGATTTAAACTCTTTAAGTGAAGAGTTGAGTGAAAAATTATTTGATGGGAATGACGATAAATTCAAATTAATTATCGGTGGTGATCATTCGATAGCAATCGCTAGTGAAAAAGCTTTCTATTTAAAAGCTTTAAAAGAAAATAAGGAACCAGTAATTATTCATATCGATGCTCATCCAGATATTTGCGATGAATATCATAATTCAAAATATTCCCATGCTTGTCCTATTAAACGAGCTTTAGATTTAGGTTATAAAGATTATAATATTACTTTGGTTGGTGTTAGAGGTTTTGAAGCACAAGAAATTGAAACTTTTAAAAAACATCCTATGTTAGATGTTTATAAGGCAATTGATGTTAATAAACTAGGAATCGAAGCATTATTATTGCTTTTAACTTCAAAATATCGTGATAAAAAATATAAGGTTTATATTTCTTATGATATTGATGCTAATGATCCTTCATTCGCTCCAGGAACAGGAACCCCTGAAGCTTTCGGTCTTAAATCGATCGATGTTTTAAATCTTATTATTGGTTTAATATCTTCTTTAAATGTTGATGTAATGGATATAGTTGAAGTTTCTCCACCACTTGATGTAAATAATGTTACTTCTTGGTTAGCTTTAAAAACAATGTATGAAATTTTCCATTGCTTAGAAAACAAAAGAGGTGGAGAATAACACAAAAAGAATGTAAAATATTAGTGTTATTTTAATTTATAAATAAGGAGAAATAAAATGGCAAAAACTTATCAATTAGTTTTAATTAGACATGGTGAAAGCGAGTGGAATAAGTTAAATTTATTTACTGGCTGGACTGATGTTGAACTTTCAGAAAAAGGCGTTGAAGAAGCTAAAAATGGCGGAAAGTTATTAAAAGAAAATGGATTCCATTTTGATGTTGCTTATACTTCACTTTTAAAAAGAGCAATTCATACTTTAAATCATGTCTTAGAGGAAATGGATGAGGAATATATTCCAGTTTATAAAACTTGGAGATTAAATGAAAGACATTATGGAGCTTTACAAGGTTTAAATAAGAGCGAAACAGCTGAAAAATATGGTGAAGAGCAAGTTAAAATTTGGAGAAGAAGCTATGATGTTCAACCTCCAGCATTAAGCGAAGAAGACCCAAGAAATCCAGCAAATCAAAAACAATATGATGGTATTGGTGTCCAAGATCTCCCATTAACTGAATGCTTAAAAGATACTGTCGCTAGAGTTTTGCCTTATTGGGAATGTGAAATTAAGCCTGCAATCGTTAGTGGTAAAAATGTAATTATCGCTGCTCATGGTAATTCTTTAAGAGCTTTAGTTAAATATCTTGAAAATATTAGCGATGATGATATCGTTGGATTAAATATTCCAACTGGAGTCCCACTTGTTTATACTTTTGATGAACACTTCAATGTTTTAGATAAAAAATATTTAGGTGATCAAGCTGCAATTGAAGCTGCAATGAATGCAGTTAAAAATCAAGGTAAAGCAAAATAAATTTATAGCGCTTATTTAGATTTTAAATGCCTCTAAAAATTAGAGGCATTTTTTAATAGATAGATTATAATTAAATTTAGAGGATAAAAATATGACATTTATGATGATGGATATTATTCCAATTGCGATTTTTATAATTGGTTTTATTATTGGTTTAACGACTGGTTTTGCAAATAAAATGAGTAAAATTGTTGCATTAGTTGGTTCAATCGCTCTTTCTTATTTCTTTTCTGTAACTGTTACTAATTTAATTATCGGAATAGAATCAGTTGGAGAATGGGTTAATCAAGCTTCGTATCGTTCTTTAATAATTTTAATTGGAACATATATATTAATTTTTGCAGTATCATTTGGTTTAATTTCTTTATTTTTAACTCCAATTGTTAAGTTTTTAGATGGCGGAGTGATTCGTAAAACGATTAATCGTTTATTAGGCGGAATCTATTTTTTGTTTCTTTCATTTTTAATAGTATCGATTTATCTTTTAATTGTTTATGGTTTAGCAAGTGTCAATCAAGATATCAATAATTGGATGTTATCTAGTTTTGGATATTCATCTAATGAATATTCTTTATCGCGTTTAATCTTAGATTTTATATTAAAATGTCTTAATTTAAAGGTAATTTAAAATAAATCTAATGAATCTATCTTTAAAAAGCTTAAAAGACTTAAAGGATTGATTTTTACTTGATATCCGATTTTTCCAGCACTTATATAAACATAATCATATTTAAAAAATGATGAATCAGCATTTAAAGAAATTTTTAAATTGTCGATACCAATCAATGAACATCCGCCATGAACATAATTAGTTAAGGGATACATTTCTTTTTCTAAACACATCTTAATTTCTTTTTCATTTTTTAATTTAGCTAACTTTTTTAAATCTAATTTTTTATTTACTGGTATTGCGATAAGATAATATTTTTTAGATTTAATAGAAGTAGCTAATAAAGTTTTAAAACATCTATTTGGATCCTCATTTAAAATAGTTGCAATTTCTTCTCCGCTTAAACGCGAAGAAGTATCATATTTAATTAACTGGTAATTAATATGATGATAATCTAAAATTTTAGTTACTTTAGTTGATTCTTTTTTCATAAAATAATATTAATAAGATAATAAGAAAATAAACAGAAGAAGTTTCTTCTGTTTATTTAAATAGATTTTGGATCGACGAGGAATTTTTTATTAATGATTTCATCTTTTAAAATATTGATAAATTCTTCTAATGAAACAGTGATTTGCTTATCTTCACCATAACGGCGGTAAGTAACAAGATTACTTTCTTTTTCTTTATCACCGATAACTAGAGTATATGGGATTTTTTTAATGATTGAATTTCTCATACGATAGCCTAATTTTTCTTCGCTATCATCTTCATTAACTCTAAATCCTTCTTTAATTAATCTTTCTTTTACTTCAGAAGCATATTCCAAATGGAAGTTATTATTAACTGGAAGAATATTAACTTGAATAGGAGCAATCCAAGCTGGGAAAGCGCCGCCAAAATGTTCGATAATAATGCCCATAAATCTTTCAAAACTTCCTAAGATAGCACGGTGTAACATAATTGGTCTTTCTTTTTCGCCATTATTGTTAATATAAGTACAATCAAATCTTTCAGGTAAATTCATATCGAGTTGAATTGTTCCACATTGCCAAATTCTTCCCATACAATCTTTTAATTTGAAATCAAGTTTTGGCCCATAAAAGGCACCATCGCCTGGATTGATTTTAAATTCTTTATTAGTTGCTTTACAGGCTGAAGCTAAAATATTTTCGCTTTCTTCCCAAATTGCATCATCACCTATATAATCTTTTTCAGGTTTGGTAGATAAAACGATTGAATAATCAAGACCAAAAGTAGAATACATTTCATCATATAATTTTAATAAATTTTCAATTTCAGATTGCAATTGATCACGACGACAGAAGATATGAGCATCATCTTGGGTGAAAGCACGAACTCTAAATAAACCATTTAAAGCTCCGCTAGCTTCGTGACGATGGACTAAACCCAGTTCACCATAACGAAGTGGTAAATCTTTATAAGAATGAAGTTCACTATTATAAACTAAAATTGCTCCTGGGCAGTTCATTGGTTTGATTGCAAAGTCTCGATCATCAATTTTTGTAGTGTACATATTTTCTTTATAATGATCCCAGTGACCGCTAGTTAACCATAATTCTTTAGATAAAATAATTGGAGTTTTAATTAATTTATAGCCGTGGCTATCATGAATGTTATACCACCAATTTTCAATTTGTCTTCTAAGCATCAAACCATTTGGTAAATAAAATGGGAAACCAGGGCCGTATTCAGAAATCATAAATAAACTTAATTCTTTACCTAATTTACGATGATCTCTCTTTTTAGCTTCTTCTTTAATATGTTCACGATGCTCTAATTCTTCTTTGCTAAAGCAAGAAAGGCCGTAGATTCTAGTTAGTTGTTTATTTTTTGAATCTCCTCTCCAATAAGCTCCGGCAATGGTATCTAATTTAAAATGTTTGATAAAAGAAGTAGAAGGAAGATGAATTCCAGCGCATAAATCAACAAAATCGCCTTGTTTATAAATAGTGATAGTTCCTTCTAATTCATTAATTAATTCAACTTTATATGGATTATCTTTAAAAAGATTTAAAGCTTCATCTTTTGAGATTTCTTGACGAATAATATACTCATTCTTCTTAGAGAAATCTTTCATTTTAGCCTCGATTTTTCTTAAGTCATCCTCTTTTAAAACATAATCATTAAAATCTATATCATAATAAAAACCATCTTCAATAGCTGGACCAATACCAAGTTTAGCATTAGGGAATAAACTTAAAATTGCTTCAGCCATTAAATGAGCGGTTGAATGATTTAAAATAGAAAAAGCTTCTTCGCTTTTGTTGGTTAAAATTTCAAAATCACCGCTTTCTTTAATTGGTGAATATAAATCAAATAATTGATTATTTAATTTATATGCGATTGCCTCTTTAGCTAAGCTTTGAGAAATTGATATAGCAACATCATGGCCATTTTTACCGCTTTCAATTTCTAAAATATTGCCATTTAATAACTTTAATTCCATAAAATTCTCCTATGTTTTCATTATCTTTTAATTTTCTAAAAAAGTCCTTAGAAAATTAAATTTTCTAAGGACGAATGATTAATTATTCGCGGTACCACCTTAGTTATAGTTTTTTAAAACTATCGCTTAATTTGGTTTCTTTTTAACGAAAGAATAAACGTTAAGTTACCTTAAATGCTCCAAAGTGGTATCTATTATTTCTTTTAATAAAGACTCTCAGCTATTGTCTTTAATCTCTTGTAAAAGATTAATAATAAACATGTCTTTTTCAATGCATTTTTATTTTATTATTTTATTTTTATTTTGCAAGAAAAATAATTATAAAATATCACGATCTTCAGGAATTTGAACAATTCTCATGAAGTTGGTTCTACCTGCACCAGTAGGAGTTCCACCACTAATTAAGATATAATCGCCAGGTTTTAAGCCGAGCATTTTAGCTTTAACAATGGCGATAACTTCCATTTCTTCAATAAAGTCAGGCATCTTTTTTGACTTAATTAAAGTAGAGTAAATACCCCAATAAATAGCATTTTGTCTAACAGTAGTAATTTTATTAGAGATAGATAAAATTGGACAACAAGGTCTTGCTTTAGAAATTCTTCTAGAAGATCTTCCAGTTTCAGTGAAAGAAACGATTAATTTAGCGTCAATTAATTTAGCGGTATTAGCAATTGCATTTGCGATAGCATCGTTATTATCCTTGTTAGAAGTATCATAAGCTTGTTTAGCTAACGCTTCATAATCAAGTTCTTTCTCCATTGTGCGGGAAATTTTTGTTTGCATCATAACTGCTTCAGCAGGATATTCACCATTAGCAGATTCTCCAGAAAGCATTACACAGTCGGTAGATTCTAAAACAGCAGTAGAAACATCGCCAACTTCTGCACGTGTAGGAATAGGAGAATGAGTCATTGAATCAAGCATTTGAGTAGCTGTAATAACTGGTTTTCCCTTTTCACGGCACATTGTAATTAATTTTCTTTGGACAACTGGAACTTCCTCTTCAGGAATTTCTAATCCTAAATCACCTCTTGCGACCATAATACCATCGCTAGCATTAATAATTTCATCAAGGCAATCCATCGCCTCGCAGTTTTCAATTTTTGAAATAATTTTAATTTCAGGATGCCCATGAGCTGCCAACAAATTACGAATATCATTAACATCTTTAGCATTTCTAACGAAAGAAGCAGCAATAAAATCGACGCCATGCTCACAGCCCCAAATTAAATCTTGCTCATCTTTATCAGAAATAAATTTCATTGATAAACGAGCACCGATACAATTGCAGCCTTTATGATTTGAAATTTCGTGAGTATTTAAAGCTTGAGTTAAAATTTCACGATTAGCCTCATCTTTTCCTGTGACTAATAAATCTAATTTACCATCATCAATCTTAATATGATCACCAGCCTTAACATCGTCATATAAGTTTGGAAAATTAACTGAAATTTTATCAGGAGTTCCTAATACTTCCTTCATCGAGATTCTAACTAAATGATTCTTTTCAATTTTAATTTTTCCATTAACCATGTCGTGGGTTCTGATTTCTGGACCCTTTGTATCGAGCATTACTGGAATGTAAATGCCTTCTTTTTCTAATTCACGACATTTTTCTAATTTTCCAATATGTTCTGAATAGTCTCCGTGAGAGAAGTTCATACGGCAAACATTCATTCCGTTTTCAATTAATTTTCTCATCATTTCTTCGCTTTCAGAAGAAGGACCGATTGTACAAACAATTTTTGTTTTTTTAGTGATATTTTCTTTTAACATATTTTTCCCCTATTTAATTAAATCATGAAGTTGGTATAAATCGATGTGCTTATCTCTTGAAAGTTTTAAAGCCTCATAAATATCGATATATCTTAATTTATTTTCGTGGATTCCAACACAAACTCCGCCGATTCCTTTATCTAATAATTCAACAGCGTAAGCCCCCATTCTAAAGGAATTAACTCTTTCCATTGCGCTTGGTTTTCCACCTCTTTGAATATGACCTAAGATAGTTGCTCTAGCTTCCCAAGGAGTATTTTGGCTAATATCTTTAGCAAGTTGATCGACGTCCATTAATTTTTCTGCAACTAAAATTATAAATGATTCCTTACCATTTTCTTTAGCTTGTTTCATTCTTTGATATAAAGCTTCTTTATCCGTTAAAGGATGGTCGCAAGTGAATATTTCATCAGCATTAGTAGCGATTCCGGCAAAAATTGTTAAATCAGGACAATGGTTTCCCATTATTTCAATGATTCCGCATCTGTTATGAGAAGTCATTGTTTCTCTGACATTATCAACAGCATTTACAACTGTATTTAAGGCGGTATCAAAACCGATTGTATAATCGCTTGAAGCGATATCATTATCGATTGTACCAGGTAAGCCGACACAATTAATCCCCATTTCTGTTAATTTTTTAGCGCCCATATAAGAACCATCGCCACCGATGACAATAAGTGCTTCGATACCTTCGTTTTTTAAAGCATCGACAGCTTTTTGACGAACGCTTTCTTCTTTAAATTCAGGCAAACGCGCAGTTTTAATAGCGGTCCCACCGACATTCATTTTTTCTTCAATAAAATTTTTACTTACTTTTTCAAAATGATTATTAATTAAACCTTTATAACCATCATAAACAACATACATTTCCTTATTCAAAGAAATTCCAGCTTTAATAGCTCCTATAATTGTCGAATTCATTCCAGGAGCATCGCCACCGCTTGTCAAGATGCCTATTTTTTTAACCATAAAAAATCTCCTATTAAACACAAATATTATAAAACAAATTAAAATGCAAAAAAACATAATTTAAAGATATATCTTTAAATGTTAATACACTTAATATTTATTATTAAATGAGAATGAGTAGTGGTATAATCTTAAAAATGGAAAATAATTTAAGAATAAATATTTATATTGACGAAGATATCTCCGAAAATTATTTGAAATATCTTAATTCCTATTATTTACCTATAATCGGAGCAAAAGGTATTTTTTTATACATCATTTTAAAAAGCAAAGATAATGAAATGATTTTTGAAAATGATTTAATAAATGAATTGATGATTTCTAAAACCGATTTTTATCAAACTTTAAAAGTATTAGAAGCGATTGGATTAGTTTCTACTTATAAATCAGATAATAGCAAAATTATAATTATTAAGAATGTTTTAGTTCCTTCAATATTTTTTAATAAGGAACATTTAAAGACTTTATTATATTCAAGTGTTGGAGAAAAGAAGTTTAGCGAGATAAAAAATCAATATCAAAAGAAGATTAATCTTGATGGATATGAGAATAT
>CASEST010000068.1 GCA_949290725.1 uncultured bacterium | reverse complement strand
TTTCGCCACAACATGTGGCGGCTGGTATATGAGGGCTTTAGTGCCCGAAAATGAAAAACCACCAGCTAGGCTGGTGGATTGTTATTTATTATTATTGTTTTTTATTTAATATATGGAGCATCTCCGACACTATTAAATGTGACATTAGCAGTCAAAACTATTTCTTTAACAGCTCTTTCCATTAAAGGAATAATTTCTTTTAATTCATCATTAATATTCTTATTAGTTTCTAATTCATTAATATAATTTTTTAAATAGTAACGATATTCAAATGATGCTGGATTTTCAACTAATAAAGAATAAATTTTGCTTGTCTCTCTTTTTTCTTTATGCTGATCAAAATATTCTAACAAATTTCTTGTGGTTGCTAAACGAATGTCGGTATCCATATTGATTTTTGAAACACCTGCAGGAATAACTTCTTTAAGTTGTTCAAGTGGAATTCCATGTCCACTAACTTTACCACCTAAAGCATTAATTTCATTAACTATATATTGTGGGACTAAGGAAGAACCATGAGAAACGATTGTTGCATCTAATTTTTCATGCATTAAATTCTCCATAGTAGCAATAACAATTTCTTTTCTTAATTTAACATTGTCGCCTTTTACTGCGCCATGTTTTGTTCCATAGCTGATAGCTAAAGAATCACAACGTGTTCTTTTAATAAAATCAACAGCGGTTAATGGGTTAGTATAAGTAGAAGAAGCAGCAAAAACATGGTCTTCTTGTCCAGCTAAAACACCAAGTTCAGCTTCAACTGCAACTCCCTTTTTATGAGCATAATTTACAACTTTTTTAGTTAATTTAACATTTTCTTCATATTCAAGAGCGCTTCCATCAATCATAACACTATTAAAACCAGCATCGATACAAGCTTTGACTGATTCAAAACTTCTGCCGTGGTCTAAATGTAAAGAAACTGGAATGAAAGTATTTTCAGCTAATTTTTTAACATATTTTGCAATTCTTTTAGCACCAATTTTCTTTTCTTCTAAAGTTCCTTTTAAAAAATCTGGATTTCCTCCGATAAAGGCTAGGCCTGGTTCAGCAACTTGAATAATTGCAGCACATCTAAGTTCTTCGCAAGCTTCGATTATAGCTTTAGCTTGGCATAAGCAATTAACATTAAAAGCGCCATGAGCGATGTGATGATCTCTAGCGTATGTTAAAATATTTTTTGATGATATATATGGCATATAAAATCTCTCCTTATATAAAAATATATATTATTTTTATATATTTTTCTATGTTTATAATGATAAAATCTAGCTATTTTATTGTTTTAATTTCGTTTGAGTGTCCTTTAACTTATATTTGAAATATTCTTTCTGAGAATAGAAATTTCTGTAAAAAATATTTAGTTTTATATTTATCGAAGTTTAATTATTTTATAAAATAATTAATATAAATATTAAGAGGTAATAATTTATGGAAAAGGCTTATATTGGAGTCGATGTCGGTGGAATGTCTATAAAAGCTGGAATCGTTAATTTAAATGGTGAAATCTTATATAAAGATAAGGTGGTAACCGATGGAAAACATGATGATGTATTTTTAAAGGATATTCATCTTTTATTAGAGAAAGTAATTGAAGAAGGTAAAAAATTAAATTTAGAAATTAAAGGGATTGGCTTTGGAATACCTGGAGTAGTTAACAATAAGAAGGGAACAATCGATAAAATGGCTAATATTAATGGAAGATATTTGCCATTAAGAGACTCTTTATTAGATTTGAATATTCCTATTGCTATATCAAATGATGCGAACGTGGCCGCTTTAGCTGAACAAAAATTCGGAGCAGCAAAAGGTTTAAAGAATGTTATTTTATTAACTTTAGGTACAGGAGTTGGCGGCGGAGTTATTATTGATGGCAAACTTTTTGAAGGAAATGAAGGTAAAGGGGCTGAATTAGGTCATGCTTTACTCATTTTAAATGGTGAAAAATGTGGATGCGGAAGAAATGGATGCTACGAGGCTTATGCTTCGGCCAGTGCTTTATTAAGATTAACCAAAAAATATTTAAATGATTATCCTAATTCAATGATGTGGGATTATATCAACCATGATTTAAATAATGTTAGTGGTTTAACATCTTTTGAATGTGCTAAAAAAGGAGATGAAGCAGCTAATAAGTTGGTTGATGAATATATAATGTATGTTGCTGAAGGAATGTTAGATTATTGTAATATCTTTAGGCCTGAAGCTTTTGTTATCGGTGGTGGTATATCTAATCAAGGAAAATATTTAACTGATAAACTTCAATCATACTTAGAAAGACATAATTATGGCTATGAAACTGCTCCTCGTAGTGAAGTTTTGGTAGCTACATTAAAAAATGATGCCGGAATTATTGGCGCTGCTTCTTTATTGATGGATTAAAAAGCAATTAAGAATAGATTTATTAATTAAATAATTATATTATTTAAAGAGTTTAAAAATATTTATAATCTTTAATGTTTATAAATATTTTTTTATTAGTTAAAAGGGGTTTAACTATGAGAAATAAAGAGATGAAATTTATATTTGTAACTGGTGGCGTTGTATCATCTTTAGGCAAAGGGATTAGTGCTGCATCAGTTGGAAGATTGTTAAAAAGAAGAGGCTTAAATGTCTTTTCAATAAAATTAGATCCATATTTAAACGTCGATCCAGGAACAATGTCACCATATCAACATGGCGAAGTTTTCGTAACTAAAGATGGAGCTGAAACCGATTTAGACTTAGGCCATTATGAAAGAATAATTAATACCTCGTTAACTAAAGAAAGTAGCGTTACTAGTGGAAAAATTTATTCAACAGTCATTGATAAAGAAAGAAAAGGTGAATATTTAGGCGCTACAATTCAAATTATACCCCACATTACAAATGAAATTATCAATCGTTTAAAAGCTGGATTTAACGCTAAAGGCGATACTGATGTTTGCATTGTTGAAATTGGCGGAACGGTTGGTGATATTGAATCTCAACCTTTTATCGAAGCAATTAGACAAATGAGAAGAGATTTGGGATATCAAAACACTTTTTATCTCCATACAACTTTAGTACCATATTTAAAAACCTCTTTAGAAATAAAAACAAAACCAACTCAACATAGTGTTAAAGAATTGTTGGGCTTAGGTATTCAACCTGATGCTTTACTTTTAAGAAGCGAAGTAAATATTGATAAAACTAGTCGTGAAAAAGTAGCATTATTTTGTAACCTTCCATTAGAAGCTGTAATAAGTGTTAAAGATGTTTCTTTAATTTATGAAGTTGCTTTAAATTTACAAAAACAACATCTAGATGATTTAATTTTAAAACATTTCGGTTATCAAGATTTAGCTGAAGCGAATATGAATGATTGGATTGATCTAATCGAACGAATTAATAATATTAAGGATTCAGTCGATATCGCATTAGTTGGTAAATATGTACAGCTTCATGATGCCTATATTTCGGTTGTTGAATCACTTAAATATGCAGGTTATGCAACTAATAAAAAGATTAATATTCATTGGGTAAATAGTGAAAAACTTACTAAAGATAATTTAAAAGAAGAATTAGAAGGAGTTGATGGAATTGTTGTTCCAGGAGGCTTTGGAAATCGAGGAATTGAAGGAAAATTATTAGCTGAAAAGTTTGCACGTGAAAACAATATCCCGTTTTTAGGTCTATGTTTAGGCATGCAAACATCTTTAATTGAGATAGCCCGTGATGTATTAAATTTAAAAGATGCTAATTCGACCGAATTTGATCCTAATACTCCTTATAAAATTATTGATTATTTACCAAATCAATATGAAGGAATTAAATTAGGTGGGACAATGCGCTTAGGAGAATATGATTGTAAAGTTAAAAAAGATACATTAGCTTATTCTTTATATAATAAGGAAAATATTAAAGAAAGACATCGTCATAGATATGAATTCAATAATGAATTTAAAGAAGAATTTGAAAAAGCTGGAGTTGTTTTTTCTGGAATTAATCCTCAAACAAATCTCGTTGAGATGATTGAACTTAAAAACCATCCTTTTTTTATCGCTGTTCAATTTCATCCAGAATTCTTATCTCGTCCTTTACAACCACATCCATTATTTCTTGGCTTAATTAAGGCGGTAATTAATAGAAAATATGAACAAAAATTATAAAGAAAATCTAAAGAATAGAAATATAAAAGAAGAGAAAAAAAGACTTGATATTAAAGAATATAAAGTAAAAGAGAATAAAGGATTATTAGATTATTTAATCGAAAATTTAGGCTTTTCTCGTAATAATGCTAAAAATATTTTATCTCATCATCTTCTTTCTATTGATGGAGCGCCAATCTCCCAATTTGACTTTAAGTTAAATGTTGGAGATAACATCATTATTGCAAAAAAACCAATTAAAAAGAAGGAACGCTCTAAATTGCCAATAATTTATGAAGATGATGAAATTATTGCGATTAATAAACCATTTGGTCTTCTTTCGATTGCTTCAGATAAAGAAAAATCATCTACCGCTTATCGAATGGTGATGGATTATTTGCAAGAAAAAGATAAACATAATCGAATTTTTGTAGTCCATCGTCTAGATAAAGAAACTAGTGGAATTTTAATTTTTGCTAAAAATGAAAAATTAAAAGAAGCTTTGCAAGATAAATGGAACGACCTTGTTATAAAAAGAGGATATTATGCTATAGTTGATGGAATTATGGATAAAAAGGAAGACCGAATTGTTAATTATTTAAGGATGAACGCTTTAAATTTAATGTATGTTACATCAAAAAATGATAAAAAAGCTTATAGATGTATTACTGAATATAAAGTTATTAAAGAAAATAAATTATATTCCTTATTAGATGTAAATATTTATACTGGTAGAAAAAATCAAATTAGAGTAACTTTAGGTAGTTTATCTCATTATGTTATTGGCGATGATAAATATGGTAATCCATCTAATCCATTAAAAAGATTAGGTTTACATGCATATGAATTAAAATTAAAAAATCCATTTAGCGATAAGCTATATGATTTTAAAGCTCCAATACCTAAAGAATTTAACGATTTGTTCAATAAATCAAGATAAAAAGTATACCTTATGGTATACTTTTTTTATGAATAGATTAAAAGTTTTTAATAGTCAATTACGTTCAATTTTTAAAGATATCTTTAAAAGATTTTTAGAAAGTTTAATCTCAGTTATTCCAATGCTTTTAATCGTTTTAATTTTATATGCTACTCAATTTATTTTTATTAATAATAACTTATTAAATGAAGAAATAATCACTTTATCCTTATTATTGATTTTTATAATTTCAGGGATAACCCTTGCTTTAGGAATTGGAATATTCTCTTTAGGTGCTGATATGTCAATGAGCGAGATTGGTCGCTCAATCGGTGAAGATTTAACTAAAAGAAAGTCTTTAGTTTTAATAATTATTATTGCGATCTTACTAGGAACTTTAATAACGATTGCTGAACCAGATTTAACCGTTTTAGCTGATTATATTCCAAGTAAAGAATTAAATCCTTGGATTTTAAAAATTGCTGTTGGATTAGGAGTTGGAATCTTTTTAGCGATTGGAATTATTAGAATCTTATTAAATCAATCAATAAAATTATATATAGTTTTATTTTATTTAATTTTATTTATGATCGCTTCTTTATATGGCGACGATGAACAAGTATTTTTAGAGTTATCCTTTGATAGTGGTGGAGTAACAACTGGTTCAATCACTGTTCCATTTTTAATGTCTTTTGGTATTGGTGTAGCTGGAACACTTGGTGGTTCTAAAGCTAAAGATAACAGTTTTGGTTTAACTGGTTTATGTTCAATTGGACCAATTATAGTTGTTATGATTTTAGGATTAATAGTTAAACCAGAGTCTTTAATTCCTCAAACTAGCGATAGTTTAACTTTTGAAGCAGCTATTTTAAATTCTTTAGAAGAAGTTAGTTTGGCGATTCTTCCTACTTTAGCCTTTTTTATTTTTTATAATATTTTCTTTTTAAGATTGCATTATCAAAAGTTAATTCGTATTCTTTTTGGTTTCCTTTATACCTTTATTGGCTTAGTAATTTTTTTAACTAGTGCGACTTATGGATTTATTCCAGTTTCAAAGGCAATAGGAGTTGGATTTATCGATTTTAAATTATTATTGATTATAATCGCGATTTTAATTGGTGCATCAATAATATTAGCCGAGCCATCTGTTCATATTTTAAATTCGCAAGTTGAAGATATCTCCAATGGGGCGATAAAAAAGAAAGAATTATTATTTAGTTTATGTCTTGCCTCTTCTTTAGCCATTCTAATTTCGGTTTTAAAAGCATTTTATTTCCCTGAACTAAAAATTCTATATATTTTAGTTCCTGGATATATTATTTCTTTTATTTTATCTATATTTGTTGATGATATTTATGTTGCAATTGCTTTTGATAGCGGAGGAATTGCATGTGGAAGTATGGCTAGCGCCTTTGTTATGCCTTTTATAATCGGTATTACTAGTATGGATGATTCCTCGTTTAATGGGTTCGGAGTTATTGGAATAATTACTATGATGCCGATTATTACTATTCAATTATTAGGTGTAACTTCTAAAGTTAAAGTTTATTTGATTAATAAAAGAGCTAGAGAAAGAGTTATGGAAGAAGATGATAAACAATTTATCACTTTTAAAAATAGTTAGAGAAAAATATGATTAGAAATAATATTGAGAAAGTATTTAAAAGAAAAGAAAAGATTAAAGAGAAAAATTCTTATATGAAGGCCAATAATATTGAAAGTCTTTATCTTTTATGCGTGATTGTTACTCGTCATCAAGGGGAATATTATTTAAATAAATTTAATGAAATTGGCTTGTCTTGTTCTTATTTAATATATGGAAAAGGGACGATTCCAAGTGAAACGCTTTATATGTTAGGTTTAGCTTCTTCAAGAAAAGATATTGTCTTAACAATTGTTAAAGAAAGTAAAAGAAAAGAGGTTGATCAAATAATTGATGAGAGATTTAAGGTATCTAAAAGTGCTAAAGGTATTTCGTTTTATATCAATTTTGATTCAATATTAGGCGTTTTATCTTATAAATTCTTGACAGATACAAGAATTAATGAAAAGAAAAATAGAGGTAAATAAGATGGAAATGTATTTAATTGTTGCAATTATTAATAAAGGTTTTTCTGATTTAGTGATGGAAGCAGCTAGAAAAAAAGGGGCTAAAGGCGGAACAGTGATTAATGCTCGAGGAACTGGAAATGAAGAGATTGAAAAATTTTATGGAATAGCGATTCATCCAGATAAAGAGCTAGTTTTAATAGTAGTTAGTGAAGATATTAAAAATGATGTTATGAGTCAAATATATGATGATTGTGGATTAAATTCTAAATCACAAGGGATAGTCTTTTCTTTACCTGTAAATGGGGTTAAAGGAATGGAAGAAGAATTAATAAATAAAAATGATTAATCTTTATTGATTAATCATTTTT
>CASEST010000067.1 GCA_949290725.1 uncultured bacterium | reverse complement strand
TTTAACATATTTAACTAAGTATACAAACGCTTTCTTCTCATTGGATGTTGAAGAAGTTAGAGATTTTGGTTCCCACTATGGATTTATTGGCACTGTTGGTGAAGCTAAACAATTGAGTAAAGAGCATTCATTAACTTATTCATATTATATGGACAATATCAAACCTAAACCTGCTAGAAGCGAAAAAAAGGTTAACGGATGGATTTGTAAAATTTGTGGTTATGTTTATGAAGGAGAAGTGCTCCCTGAAGATTTCATTTGCCCACTTTGTAAACATGGCGCCGCTGATTTCGTCCGTATTAAAAATTAATTTAGGTATTATTTATGGCAGAAAAACTAGGATTTAACGAATATCAAAAACATGCTTATAATTTAATTTCCGAGGAAGGAAAGAAAGATTTGATAACTAATGGAGTCTTAGGCCTTGCCGGAGAAGCTGGTGAATGTTGCGATATTGTTAAGAAATATAAATATCAAGGACATAAACTTGATAAGGAACACTTAAAAGATGAACTTGGAGATGTTTTATGGTATATTGCCGAAACCGCTTCAGGTTTAGGAATTACTCTTGAAGAAGTTGCTCAATATAATCTTGATAAACTTCATAAAAGATATCATGGCGAAACATTTCATAAAGAAGATTCAATAAATAGAAAAGAATAATTATATGCAAAATATTTATGACGTTTTAATTATCGGCGGTGGGGTAATCGGTTGCTCCATCGCCCGTTATTTATCAAAATTTAAAGTTAATGGCATTTTATTAGAAAAATATAATGATGTCGGAGATGAAACCAGTAATGCTAATAGTGCAATTGTTCATTCTGGTTATGATCCGCTTCCAGGAAGTAAAAAGGCTTATTTTAATGTCAAGGGAAATAAAATGATGAAAGACTTGGCGGAAGAATTAGATGTTCCGTTTATTCAAAATGGCTCTTTAACAATCGCTTTTAATGACGAAGAATTGAAAACTTTAAAGAGTTTATTAGAGCGAGCCGAAACTAATGGTGTTAGAGCTCGAATTGTGGAATTTGATGAGTTACACCAAATGGAACCTAATTTGAGCGATGAAGCTAAATATGCTTTATTTTGTGAAGATAGTGGAATTATTTCGCCATTTAATTTAACAGTTGGATTAATGGAAAACGCCATGGATAATGGGTTTAAATTAGCTTTAAATAGTGAAGTTATAAATATTGAAAAGTCTGGCGATCTTTATCATATTATTACTAAGAATAACAAAGATTATTATTCAAAAGTATTAGTTAATGCTAGTGGTCTTTATAGCGATGACTTATTAGCGTTATTAGAAAAACCTAAATATAAAATAATCCCTCGAAAAGGCGAATATATTGTACTAGATCATTTTAATAATAATTTTTGTAAACATACTTTATTTATGTGTCCTACTAAAGTCGGTAAGGGAGTGCTAATCTCTCCAACGACTTCCTTTAATTATATTATTGGGCCATCTAACGATCTATCAAATAAAGCTGATACGTCAACTGATAGCTTAACGATTAACGATTTAAAAACTATAGCAAGCAAGCTTATAAAAAATATTAACTATGGAGAAACTATTCGTAGTTTTGCAGGTGTTAGAGCCAATCCTGATATTGATGATTTTATTATTGAAGAAAGTAAAGTAAATGAAAATTTATTTAATGTGGCTGGAATTATGTCTCCAGGATTAGCTTCTTCTCCAGCAATTGGTGAATACGTCGCTAATTTAATTAAAGAGAAGTTACAACTTGAGATAAGCAAAAATTTCAATCCTAATAGAAGAAAGGTTTTAAAGTTATCCAAATTAGATGAAAATACTTATAATGAATTAATTAAAAGTAACCCATCTTATGGACATATTGTCTGTCGCTGTGAAAAAGTTAGTGAAGGCGAGATAATTGATGCAATTCATCGAAATTGCGGCGCGAGAACTGTTAAAGGTGTTAAAAAAAGATGCCGTCCTGGTTTTGGAAGATGTAATGGAAGTTTCTGCCAAGAAGAGGTTATTAAAATATTAGCTAGAGAGCTAGGATGTGATAAAAGTGAAATTTGCTACTCCGACAAAGGTAGCGAGATTTTAAAATTTTATCCAAAAGGAAATAAATAATTATGAAAAATATTAAATTAGTAATTATTGGTGGAGGTAGTGCTGGCTTGGCTGCTGCTAAAGGGGCTTATGAAAACGGCGTTAATGATATTTTAATAATTGAAAGAAATAATGAGCTTGGTGGCATTTTAAACCAATGCATTCATAGCGGATTTGGATTGCATAAGTTTAAAGTTGAATTAACAGGCCCTGAGTATGCAGCAAAATTTATAGATTTTATTAAAGAGAAAAAAATTAATTATTTATTAAATACTCAAGTTATATCAATAGATGCTAAAAATAAAATTTTAAAATTTATTAATGCTCAAGAAGGTATTGTCTCAGTTAATTATTGTGCCTTAATTTATGCAGCAGGGTGTAATGAAAGAACTGCTGGTCAAATTTTAATTCCTGGAGAAAGACCAAATGGGGTTTTTACCGCAGGTCTAGCTCAACGCTATTTGAATATAGATGGTTATTTAGTCGGTAAAAACGTTTATATTTTAGGGAGTGGGGATATTGGATTAATAATGGCACGAAGAATGGCCTTAGAAGGCGCTAACGTCATTGGTGTTTCTGAATTAATGCCTTATTCTAATGGTTTAAATAGAAATATTGTTCAATGTTTAAATGATTTCAATATTCCTTTAAGACTGCATAACACAGTTGTTCGAATTCATGGGAAAAATCAATTAGAAGGAATTACGATATGCGACGTTGATGACTCTTTAAAGCCTATAAAAGGTAAGGAAGAATTTATTAGCTGTGATACATTATTATTAAGTGTTGGTTTATATCCTTTTAATTCATTATTAAAAAATAGTGGAGCTAAGGTTTATTTAAATACTAAAGGGGCTTTTGTTGACCAAAATTTAGAAACAAGTTTAGATTCTATTTATTCTTGTGGGAATGTTTTGCATGTACATGATTTAGTCGATTTTGTGAGTGATGAAAGTGAAATTGCTGGGAAGAATGCAGCTAATAGAATTAAATATGGCAAAAAAGAAATTTTAACGACTATTTATACAAATAATGGCGATAATTTGTCTTATTTATTACCTAATGTTATCCATGTAGATAAAGATTTAGATTCAGTTTTATTCTCATTTAGAGTTAAAAAACCAATAAACAAAGGTAAGATTAGATTCTTTGATCAAGATAAATGTATCTATGAGATTGTTAAAAATTATTTATTGCCTTCTGAAATGCAAAGAATTCTTTTGAAAAATGCCGATTTTTTAAATTTAAAGAGTATAACCGTTTCTATAGAGGAGATTTAATATGAAAAAAGAATATATTTGTATTATTTGTCCGAAAGGATGTCATATTTTTAAAGATGGTGATGCTATTAGTGGTTATACTTGCTTGAGAGGTTTAGAATATGTTAAACAAGAGAGCATAAAGCCTTTAAGAAGTTTAACTTCAACGGTTTGTGTTTCAAATCGAGACGTTATGTGTCCTGTTAAAACAAGTGGTCCGATACCAAAAAGCGAGATTTTTAGCGTGATGGATAAAATAAATTCATTAAAAGTTGAGGCTCCAATTTTATTCAATCAAATATTGGTTAAAAATGTAAATGATTTAGCGGTTGATATTATTTCAACTAAGGAAATTAAATAAATATGGCTACAGCTAAAACTTTTCTTAAATTAAAAGGTAATGACTCGTTTAAAAAAACGCCATTTTGTGAGGCGGATATTTTAATTATGACCGCCTTAAGTTATGCCAATTATAAGGATAGTTTCTATTTTAAAGAGTGCGAAGATAAGTTTATCAATTTATCAATTTTTGGGAAATCGACTTTAATTAATCGTTTAGGTAAAAATTATTTAGCATTAGGGAAGACTTATAATAACTTTTTGGTTCAATTTTTTACTTGCGAGCGTTATAAAGATGTAGAAGTTGGTTATTTCTATGATTATTTTTCAACCAAAAAAGAAATCCAGTTTTTTGCACTATCTTTTAAGATTGAAGATAAGTATTTGGTCGTTTTCCGTGGAACCGATAATAGTATTGTTGGTTGGAAAGAAGATTTCAATATGGGTTTTTTAGATAAGATTCCAGCCCAAAGTGAAGCTAGAGATTATGCAAAAAAAATGATTTCAAAATTTAAGAAAAATATTATTATTTCTGGCCATTCTAAAGGTGGCAATTTAGCTTATTATTCCTATTTAAATCTAAATAAAAGAGAAAAAAGTAAAGTACTAAAAGTTTATAATTTTGACGGCCCTGGTTTTAGAGTTGATAAATATGATTATTCTGAATATGGAAAAAAATTATGTAAAATCGTTCCTGAAGATGATGTTTTTGGAATTCTTTTTGATGAATCTAACAATTTAGATATAACTCAATCAACACGTGTTAATTTAGCGGGTCATGATTTATTAACTTGGAAGTTAGATAGTAAAACTGGATATACCTCATTAAAAAGAAGAGATGAATTAACTTCTTATGCAATCGCTTTTAGAGAAACTGTTAATCACTGGTTAAATACATATGATAGCGAAAGTATTCAAGAGCTTGTCACTTTTGTTTTTAAGTTTATTGAATCTAATAATATTAAGACTTTAGGAGAATTATTAAAGGATTTCATTTTTTCAGGAAATATATACCTCCAGACTATCGAAGACTATGATGAAGCAACTAAAGTTAAATTGAAAAAGATGGTTCATAATTTATTTAGGATATATTTAAAGAACTTATTAACAGATAGAAAAAAATAATTTAGGAGTTTTTATGAAGAAATTTATTTTAGCTATTGATCAAGGAACTACATCAACAAGGGCTTCTTTAATCGATAAAGAAGGAAATATTTTTTATAAGTCTCAACAGGAAATTAAATGTAGTTTTCCTCATGATGGGTGGGTTGAACAAGATGCAATTGATGTTTGGCTTTCATTATTAAATGTTGTAAACGATCTATTAGCTAAAACAAATTTAAACTATTCAAATATCGATAGTATTGGTATTACAAACCAAAGAGAAACGACAGTTATTTGGTCAAAATTAGATGGAATGCCTGTTTACCCTGCTCTAGTTTGGCAATCCAGACAATCTGCATATATTTGTGATGGCATTAAAAAATATGAAACTTTAGTTTATGATAAAACCGGTTTAATTATTAATCCTTATTTTTCAGCTTCAAAAATTCGTTTTATCTTAGATCATATAGCTGATGGTCAAAAAAGGGCTGAAAATGGCGAACTAATGTTTGGAACGATAGATACTTGGCTAATGTATAAATTATCTAATGGAAAAATTTTTAAAACAGATGTTACTAATGCCTCTCGTACGATGCTTTTTAATATAAAAACGCTTAATTGGGATGATGAATTACTAAGAATTTTTAATATACCAAAAATATTATTACCAAAAGTTTGCCCTTCTTCACACTACTTTGGGGACGCCACCTTTTTAAGAAAAGGATTAAAAATTTGTGGAGTAGCCGGAGACCAACAGGCTGCTTTATTTGGCCAAAATTGTATCAATAAAGGTGATATCAAATCAACTTATGGAACTGGTTGCTTTGTTCTGATGAATACTGGAAATGATATTGTTTTTAATAAAGACGGATTAATCACTACCATTGCTTGGCAAATAGGTGATGATGTTCATTATGCGTTGGAAGGTTCAGTATTTGTGGGCGGCGCATCAATTCAATGGTTAAGAGATCAGATGAGAATGTTTAAGGATGCTAAAGATAGCGAAGCATATGCTAAAGCCGTAGATGATACGCTTGGAGTTTATGTCGTGCCAGCTTTTGTAGGTTTAGGAGCTCCTTATTGGGATGATGATTGTCGTGGAGCGGTCTTTGGATTAACTCGTGCGACTACAAAAGAGCATTTTATTCGTGCAACTTTAAATTCAATCGCTTTGCAAACTAAAGATGTTATTGAAGAAATGGAAAAACAATCTAAAAAAAAGATTCCAAGCTTGAGGGTAGATGGAGGAGCAACTTCTAATTCTTATTTAATGCAATTTCAAGCCGATATTTTAGGTAGCAAAGTTATTATGCCAAAGAATTTAGAAACAACGTCTTTAGGCGCAGCCTATTTGTCTGGTTTAAATAGTGGTTATTGGAAAAATATTGAAGAGATTAATAAAGTCCATAAAATTGATCGTGAGTTTATTCCACGTATGACCGAAGAAGAGAAGGAAGAAATTAATAAGAAATGGAAAATTGCGATTAAATCTACACGAATGTTTAAATAAATATGAATGTTGTTTATGCTTTCAATAATAAGGAAAGTGAAGTTTCATACATAGTTAATAATTTAAAAGGAATTGGAAATTATAGTCTTCTTTATCCAGTTGATTATAGTTTTTATGTTGATAATCTTTTAATTAACTCTAAGTTTTCCCCGCTAAACAATTATAAAGTAATCTTGGGATTTGAAGCATTCTTTGAATGCGAGGAAGTAGTAGTTTGCAGTAATGATATTTTAACAACATCAAAGGCGCATCTATTTAAAAATAAAAAGTTCAAAATAATTAAAATAGATTATAGTTATCATTTTGTTAATTTATTTAGAAAACATTTAGTTAAATATGCTGACTTAAATTTAATCAATTTAGGAAATTATTATTTATGTAATAATTTAATAAATTATAGCGAAAATAAATTAAAATTAAGAAATAAAGATAAAAAGAAAAAACTTTTTTCATTTTTAAAAGATAATAACCTATCTAAGCAAATCTATAAAAACATAGTTTTTAATTCTCAAGGATTATCTTTAAAAATAAATTATTATTTATTCAATGATGAATGTCTTGTCTTATTTAAAGAAAAAGAAAATTATTACGAAGATGAGTTTATTAATCTATACTTAGCATTTTTAGATAATATAATCGATTTAAATAGGTTAGGTGGTTTCTATCTTTATGATGAAAAGAATATCAATGGTCTAACTAATGCTAATTCATCAATTTTGAATTTATTTTCAATCTTCAATGATGGGAATAATGAAAAATATATATCCAATTTATCTTTAAATAAAAGTGACAATTTAATTAACAAAAATTCAAGCAATGTTTTTAGAATCTCAGATTTTAATATTAGCAAAGAATTTTTACTTAGACTAATTGAAAGATTTGAAAAAGAAATAAGAATATATAATCATAATTTTTCTTGTGAAAATTGTATTTTAAATGATTTTTGCGTTTTTAAATATGAAAGCAGTTTATCTAGACTTGAAAGATTTAAACTCCTTTAAAAGTATCATTGGAGAAAATAAGTTAGTATGCATTGATGGAAAACAAGAGAGTCTATCTTATTTTTATAATTTGAATTTAGAGCAAATAGATATTTTTGATTACTTTTATAAAGAAAAGTTTCTTGAATATTATGAGTTATTTAAGAATTATTGCTTCAACTTAAAATCATTAAATGTTGCTCATTCAAACCAAATATTTCAATTTCTATTAGAAACTTCTTTGGTCGAAAAGAAGTTATTTGAAGAAGAGGAAATTTTGAATTATCAATTTGTAAAACAAATAATCAGGCATATTTTATTAGAAATTAAAGATATTTATTTGATTTTTATTTTTGATAATTTTTTTGGATATGAAAAAATTAACGATTTGAATGATTTATTAGGGATCATCAAAAACAAAAACAAATTTAAAATTAATATTAAAAGAGGTTATAAATATACTGCTATTATTGATTATTTATTAAATGATTATTTAAAAAAATATTATTTAAGTCATCGGTTTAAAGAATATCATAATTTATTTTACGATTTAAAACTTATTAAAGAAGCAATGAATTCATTATTCAAATTTAACTTTAAAACATATAGCAATAATTTAATACAATTCAAAGGAGAAATAAGTGATAAAAATATGTTTAATTTTTTTCACGTGAAAACATTTCCTCATTATTTTGGCTATTTCAATTTTAAAAAATTGGTTCGAATTAAAAAGAGAACAATTTTAAATACTAAAAAAGTTGACTTTGTGACGAGCTACATAAATAGGAATAGTAAATGCGCTTATAAAAAATATAATCTAGAAATTTATCGATTTTATAATGATTTAATAGAAGCTATTGGTGAAATAATAAAATTAAATGATAATTATACTCTTTCTATTATTTTTGAATCAAAAGAGGATTTAATTAAAGCGATAAACTATTTTAATAAAACGAATTTTTCTTTTTCGTCATTGAATTCATTGAATCTATCAAAAAGCTTACTATTTCCTTTATTAAAAACAGTGAATGATTATTTTTTAAATAAAGACCACCGAAAAAATTCTTTAATTATTAAAGAATTTTTTTCTTATCTAGATGATGATTTATATTTCGAAATATTTATTAAAAAAGAAGAGGCATATCTTAAATATAAAAAGATAATTACCAAAACTAATTTATTTAGTCTGTTTAATAATGTTGATGACCATAATCTCTTAAACGAAGTTTATAAAAGATTAGATAAGAAAATAAATTATTTTGATGTTGATTTAATATTGAAATATTTGGAAGTTTTTCATAAAAAATTCTTTATGTTAAATAATAAAAAAGTATTTTTATATGACCTCGAAGATTTTAATGCGATTAAACCAAATTCACGTGCGATTATAATCACTTCTAATGATAAAAGAGAGGTTATAAAAGAAATTAATTTTTATAAGGTTTTTCAATTTCGGAATAATATTTTAAAAGAATTGAGTGCCCGTGCTGAAAATATTAACATTTATATACCTAATTTTCCTTTGACTGCCCTTGAAATTAGAAAACATCTGGACTCTTTATCAGTCTTCTCGTTATTTTATCAATTTTTATATGTTTAATTATCTTTTTGGGTTAAAATAAAGAAATGGAGATAAAAAGATTAAACGAGGCCCAATTAAAGGATGCTTTAGTCAAACTCGGTTCAAGCGAAAGTGTCTTACTTTTAAGCGACAAAGTTTATGAGCTTTATGATGTGGTATGCGATGGAATTGAAGAAGTTTTAACTAAAGGCGAATTTAAAGAATATAACTCAATTAATCCTTTGGTTATTTTGCTCTATATATTAAACGAATTCATATATTATGTAAGAGTAAATAATATTCCTCAGTTGAAATATCGTGAATTGCTTAATGATGATAATTTCTTTTCTTTTATCGCTTCAATTGTTTGCGATAAATATTTAACTAATGAACAACTTAATTATAAATCTGAAGCTTTTTTAAATAAATTTAATCCACAAATATCAACTTTATCTCTTTATTTGAATTTTTGTTTAAATATTTTAAACAAAAATCTTCAATTCGATAAATATAATAGATTAATTAAAGATATGCTTCGAAATTCTTTTTCGCTTGCTCAATGTATTGAAAATTTATTAATTAACGGATTCGACGTTGAAGCTTTTTCAACCTGGCGAACGATGCATGAGAACGAATGTATAATTTATTGTTTATTAAAAAATGGAGCTCAAATGGTAGAGTCATATTTAAAACATATTGAATATTCTTTAGCATATCGAGGACAAATCGAAGATAAGAATAAAGTAGATGAAATTTTTGTTGAAATAAAAGCTAATATGAAAAAGTATGATCTTAAAAGTAAAGATATGAAAAAATTTATTGAATATGGCTATTTATTTGAAGCTAAGGGTCTAACTTTTAACGAAGATTTTAAATTAAATTTCCGTGATGGAGTTGAAAAAGTAGCTGGTTTATCTAATTATTCAAAAACTTATGAACTGAGCAGCGAAATCGCTCATTCTTCTCCGTTTTTAATATATTCTAATCGACAATATTATTTTAGCATTACAATGATTAATCTTTATGAAACTTTTTTCAGATTAGAAGAAGTATTTTATGAATTATTTAAAAAAACCTCTTCCGAAGAAGAGGTTGCTAGATATAATCAATTAAGAAACGTTTATAAAAGGCAATTACAAGTAATTTATAAACAAATTGGTGAATCATTTAGATGTAATTTTTCTAAGGCTCAACGTCGCGATAACAAGAGCCTCCAATAAATTCTTTTAAAATTGAATTACAAGGGATAAATTGCTCATCGATATCAAAAAAATATTTTAATAATTTGGTTAATCTTTCGGCATCAGGACCATACTCTGAATCTTTATCAATTTCATTTAAAAGCGGAAGTGCATATTTTTTCATTACGCATAATTCGTAATTTAAAAAAGAATCAAAAACATAGTCAGCATCTTCTTGAGTTTTATAAATCCACTTAAACTCACCTCTTCTGACTGAAGGCCACATTGATAAGGTTTCTTCAGCATCGCTTCCACGATATTTTGCATCGCGAACAATTCGACGAATTAAGCGAATATCAGTTAATGAAATCGGATTTTCGTAATCGAGGTTAATTTGTGCTTGTGGTGAAATATAAATTTTAAATTTAATATGTTTAGGAATTAACGGGGTCATGTCCTCATTTAATGCATGTATTCCTTCAATAATAATTGGATCTTTTCGATTAATTTTTAATTTTCGGTTAAATAGTCTCTTATTTTGCTTGAAATCAAAGCTTGGGACAATAACTTCTTCCCCGGCTAATAAAGATAAAATATTTTCATTAAATAATTCGATATCTAATGCCTCAATTGTTTCGTAATCTGGTGCACCATCTTCGTCTAAAGGTATATTTTCTCTTGTTTTATAATAATCATCTAAAGAAATTCTAATTGGATTTATTCCTCTAGAAAGAAGTTCCAAAGTTAGACGGTCAGCAAAAGTAGTCTTGCCACTGCTAGATGGGCCAGCAATACATATTAAGCGAATATTATTAATATTTGATTCAATTTGTTGTCCTAATTCTACAAGCATTCGATTATGACGATTTTCGCAAATGTTGATCAAATTAGTAGCTTGTAAAACCTTAGCTTTTTTATTGATATCCGACACAGTTGATAATCCAACTAAAGAAGACCATGCATCGCTACCTTCTAGAGTTTCTTGGAAGATTGGTTCATCTTTAAATTGAGGAATTTTTCCATTATTTTCTGAACGTGGATATTGAATTAAAATTCCTGGTGGATAAAAAAGAAGTTTAAAATCTTTTAAATATCCAGTTGATGGAACCATTTTTCCATACATATAGTTTAAATATCCATTAACTTGGTAGAAGTGAACTGTTTTTTCTGGACGAAATGAAAGAATATCGAGTTTATCATTTAAATTAAATTTTTTATATAATTCAGCTGCTTCTTCGTTGCTTACTATAATTCTTTCGAAAAGATAATCAGCTTCAACAATTCTTCTCATTTCAGAATCAATTTGTTTAACTATGGAATTGGTTAATTGCATTTCACCATCTTCTATATGGGCAAAAATCGATCTAGAAATAGAATAAAAAAGGCGGAAACGAATATTTTTAAATAAATTATGGCATGCCATAGCAAAGATAAAACGAATCCCTCTTTCATATACTCCAGTTGCTAATGAATCAGAAGTTGTTAAAAATTTTATAGAAGCATCATAATGGAGATCATAGTCTAATTCGCGGACTCTTCCATTAACTAATGCTGCAATATAATTCTTATTATTTTGTGTTAAATCTTTTAAACGAACTTTTTTTTCAAAGGTCAGTTCTTTATTATCTATTAAGACCTTAAAACTCATTAATTTCTCCTTTCAAATAATATTATTTATTATTAAATAATTTTAAGCGGTAGGATTATTATATCAAAAAAAAGTTTAATTAAAAGAATTATAATAGAGTTTAAATATAACTTGTTTTTTATTATAAATCTATTAAGATTTTATACATGGCTAAGTTTAATCTAAACACCGATAAAAAAGTGATAATTTTATATGTTCTTATTGGTTTAGTGGTCATTTTGTTTTCTTTAATTGGCTTATTTTTTAACATTTATGAGATAACATTAGTTTTTTCTTTAACTTTTTTCTTTTCTTTTTTTACATTACTATTAAATTTATATCTTTCAAAAAAAGAAGAGAAGGATGGAGTTGCCTATTATCTAGTTTTTGGATTGCTTAGATTTTTATGTTTAGCCTCGGGGCTTATTATTTCTGGGGTGATTATTCATTTCACTAGTTCAAATGAAGATGATAATTACCGTTTTTTATATCTATTGTTAGGTTTATTTCCAATTTTTATTTCTAATTTTTTATATTATATAAGGAGTAAAGATGCTTAATAATATTTTTTTATTATTAGATTCAGAAGATTTAAATCAGATGACTGAATTGCATTTTTCTCCTGAAGTATTCTATTCATTAGTCGTAATGCTTTTAATAGTTATTTTTAGTTTTGTTATATATTTTAAATTTAAAAAAGCTATTAAGAATCCATTAGAAACACCAAAAGGTTTAGTTTTAATTCTTTCTTTAACTGTAAATAAGTTAGATGATTTTATTTATTCAATAATGGGAAGCAAAGGATTAAAGTTAGGTGGATATTTCTTTGGGCTAGTATCATATTTATTTATTTGTTTTGCTTTTGGCTTAACTGGTCTCGCTTCGCCTTTTACCTACTTAGTTATGCCTTTATCGGTTGCTTTATGGACATTTATATTAATCCATTTAACAGCTATGAGAGAACAAAAATGGAGTTATTTTAAAAGATATATTGATCCTTTTCCAATTTTTTTGCCAATTAATTTAATTACGATGTGGGCTCCATTATTATCATTAACCTTGCGTTTGTTTGGAAATGCTCTAAGCGGCTTTTCAATCATGGCTTTAGTATATGCTGCTTTAGAAGCATTGAGCAGCGATATTTTCCGCCCGATTTTTGGTATAACTGGAGGTGGAATAAGCGGCGCAGATATTATTATTGCTCCGATTATTACTCCTGTTTTGCATCTTTATTTCGATCTATTTTCAAGCTTTATACAAACTCTTGTTTTCAGTATGTTAACAATGATTTTTATTTCCCAAGAGCAGGTTGAAGATGAAAGTAGTGATGTTTTAAAATCAATTGAAACGGTACAAAATTAATTCATGGAGGTTAGATTATGAATTTTTTAATGAGTATTGTCCCTATTCTAGCTGAAAGTAGCGGTTTTACTGATCGTGGTCTTGCTTTTATTGCTATTGGAATGTGTGGACTATCAATGATGGCTTCAGGTTTAGGAGAAGGCTACATTTGTGCCCAGGCAGTTACAGCAATGTCAAGAAATCCAGAAATGTATTCTAAATTAAGAACTGGAATGATTTTAGGTTGTGCTTTAACTGAAACGACAGCAATTTATTGCTTATTATTATCAATTTTCTTATTCTTCTTAGTTTAATTATGCTTAAAAAGAAAAAAATCCTAAAACTTTCTTTATTAATTTTGCCACTATCTTTTTTAACAAGTTGCGATATTAATGACTTTTTACATTTAAAAGAAGATATGGCTGATAAGATATTTCCGAATATCTGGGATTTTTTGGTGCAATTTATTGCATTTATCATCATGATTGCTTTAGTTACTATTTTTGCTTATAAACCAATTAAGAAATATTTAAATAAAAGAAAAGAATTATTAGCAAAAGAAGTCGAAGAAGCCAAAAAGAACAATGAAGAGGCTAAAGCGAATTTGATGTCTTCATCTAAAGAAATCGCTTTAGCTCATCAAAAAGCTCAAGAAATTTTAAAACGAGCTAACGAAGAAGCTTTATCGGAAAAAGAAAAAATTCTTCATCAAGCTAATGAAGAAGCTAAAATGCAGATTATTAAAGCGAATATCGAAATAGAAAATAACAAAACAAAAGCAGAAGATGAACTTAAAAAAGAGCTTGGAAGTGTAGCTATTGATTTATCTAAAAAGGTTTTAGAAAGAGAAGTTAATGAAGAAGATAATGCCAAGATTATCGATGATTTTATTAACAAAATGAAATAATTATGGATAAAACATTATTTTCACATTATGCTATTGCACTTTTAGATTTAGCAATCGTTAAAGATGTAGTTGATTCGACTAAAGATGAAATTGTCTCTTTAAGAGATTTATTTAAAAATCATAAAGAATTTATCAAGGTCTTATCTTTAAAAAATCATTCTAAAAATGAATTTTATTTAATGATTGACCGCATTTTTAGCTCTTATAGTCAAAATGTCAGAGCCTATTTAAAAGTAATAATCAAAAATAATCTATCTTTTTATTTATATGATATTTTGAATTCCACCGTTTATTACTTTGAGGATTTTTTAAAGATTGAAGAAGGTTTTATTTATTTTTCTAAAGTTACAAGTCAACCACAAATCGATTTAATTATACAAAGCATCGAAAGAAAAATAGGGAAAAGAGTAAAATTAAATGTAGAGATAGACCCAAAATTATTGGGAGGATTCAAAGTCGTTTTACGCAATCATGTTTTTGATGCTTCATTAATTAGAAGATTAAATAAAATCAAAGAAGAGATTATGAAGGAGTGACTATGGGGATTAATACTAGCGAAATTTCTTCATTAATTAAAGAAGAAATTAGAAATTTTGAGAACGAGATTGAAGCTAATAGTGATATTGGCAGCGTAGTTACGATTGGCGACGGGATAGCTTTAATTTACGGATTAGAAAAGGGAATGCTTGGCGAACTTGTTATTTTTAATGATGACGATTATGGAATGATTATGAATTTGGAACAAGATTCAGTCAGCGCTGCTCTATTAAAAAATACAAATAATATTAAAGAAGGCGATCGAGTTAGAAGAACTGGTAGAGTTGTTGAAGTACCAGTTGGTGACGCCTTGCTTGGACGTGTTGTTGACGCTTTAGGACGACCAATTGATGGCAAAGGGCCAATTAATAGCGATGAAAGTAGCAAAATAGAACAAATAGCCCTTGGTTTAATGAGTCGAGAAAGCGTTAATGCTCCTTTAGAAACCGGTATACTAACCATTGATTCTATGATTCCAATTGGAAAAGGGCAGAGAGAATTAATTATCGGAGATCGTCAAACAGGAAAAACTACAATTGCGATTGATACTATTATTAATCAAAAAGGAAAGAATGTTTATTGTATATATTGTGCAATTGGTCAAAAGAATGTTAATGTTGCGTCAATTTATGAGAAATTAAATAAGACTGATGCGATGACTTATACAGTTATTGTCAATTCGAGTGCTTCAGAAATTGCACCTTTACAATATCTAGCTCCATATTCAGCGGTAACAATGGCTGAAAAATGGTGCAAAGACGGCAAGGATGTTTTAATAGTTTTTGATGACTTATCAAAACATGCTATCGCATACCGTTCCTTATCTTTACTATTAAGAAGAAATCCAGGTAGAGAAGCTTATCCTGGTGATATCTTTTATCTACATTCTAGGTTGTTAGAAAGATGCGTTAAATTAAATAAGGAACATGGAGGCGGTTCGATAACTGGATTACCTATTGTTGAAACACTAGCTGGCGATATTACATCCTATATCCCTACAAATGTTATCTCAATTACAGATGGGCAAATATTTTTAAATACAAATTTATTCAATGCAGGCCAAAGACCTGCTATTGATATAGGTTTATCGGTTAGCCGTGTTGGAAGTAACGCTCAGTTTAAAGCAGTTAAGAAGGTTTCTTCCTCTTTAAAAATGGAAATAGCAAATTATAAAGAGTTAGTTAATTTTACTCAATTTGGCTCTGATATTGACGAAAATACAAAAAAGATAATCAATCATGGAAATTTAGCAATGGAAGTATTGAAACAAGATCAGAATTCGCCTTTAAGTTTCATTGAAGAAACGATTTATTTATTTACTTTAAAGAATTTATTTTTGGAAGATATTGAAATTACTAAAGTTAAGAGATTTTTGACTGAATTAATGACTTATTTAAAGTCATTCGATACTCCTTTATTAAATAAAATTCAGCAGAATAAAGATTTGAGTAAAGAAGATGCAAAACTTTTAAAAGATAAGATTAGACAATTTAAAGAAGAGCGAGTTTTAAATGGCCAGTAATTTAGTTGAAATTAAAAACCGAATCGAGTTGATTAAATCGAGTAAAAAAATCACCGACGCAATGAAGATTATAAGTAGTGTTAAAGAAAAAAAGTATCTTAAGGAATTTTATGGGATTAAAACTTATAGCGATTGCGTTAACGATGTTTATAATAACACCGTCTTTTTAAACCCGATTAATCCAGAAGTTGATCAATTTAATTCTGAATTATTAAAGCAAGTCGATTCAAAAAAGGTTCTATATATTTTAGTTTTTTCAACAAGTGGCCTATGTGGAGCCTATAACCAAAATATAATCAAATTTTTCAAAACTATATATCATAAAGAGGATGAAATATTACTTATAGGCCAAAAAGGAATTAGCGAATTAAAAAAAGAAAAAGCAATTTTTAATGGGGAATTTATCGATTTAAATAAAAAACCAAATTTCTTACAAGTTAAAAAGTTTATTTTATTTTTAATAGATAAATACAAAAGTGGAAATTATAAAGAAATTAGAATTGTTTATTCACATTATATTAATTCATTAATTTCTCGTCCAGTTGACGTTAAAATGATTCCTTTAAGTGTCAAAGAGAATAAAAAGAGAAACTATTCCTCTATTTTTGAACCTAATAAAGAAATGATTGTTGAACGCTTAATTGAAGAAGTGTTGATTTCCTCTTTTTTAAATTATTTATATGATTCATTAATTTCAGAATTTTCTTCTAGAAAAATATTTATGGAAAATGCTTCAAAAAATGCTGATGAATTAATCGAAAAACTTACCCTTGAATATAATAAAGAAAGGCAAAATTCAATTACTGAAGAGATTAATGAAGTTATAAATGGAAGTCGTAATAAAGGAAGGTTGTAATTATGGATAAGATGAAAAATTATGGTGAAATAATTCAAGCGGTAGGCCCAATTATTGATGTTCGCTTCAAAGAAGGGCATTTACCTTCTTTATTAAACGCCTTAGAAATTGTTTTTGATGATAAAACTAAATTAATTTTGGAAGTTAGTCAATATGTTGGAGATGATATTGTAAGATGTATCTCTTTAGGCCCAACTGAAGGCGTTTATCGTGGAATGAGAGTTTTAGATCTCGGGCATCAAATTATGGTTCCGGTTGGTGAAGCTACTTTGGGCCGTGTTTTTAATTGCTTAGGCGAGGCAATTGATGAGTTACCTTTAGGTGATTTAGAAAACGCTATTAAAAAACCTATCCATAATAATCCTCCTAGTTTTGAAGAACAAATCACTAAAAATGATATTTTAGAGACAGGAATTAAAGTTATTGACTTACTTTGTCCTTATGTTAAAGGCGGTAAAGTCGGTTTGTTTGGTGGAGCTGGAGTTGGCAAGACAGTTTTAATTCAAGAATTAATTAATAATATCGCTAAAGTTCAGAACGGAATCTCTGTTTTTGCTGGTGTTGGTGAAAGAAGTAGAGAAGGAAATGATTTATATAACGAAATGAAAAACACCGACGTTTTAAAGAATACCGCCCTGGTTTATGGGCAGATGAATGAAGTTCCTGGAGCAAGATTTAGAGTTGCCTTATCTGCTTTAACTATGTGTGAATATTTTAGAGATGAATTGCATAATAATGTTCTTTTTTTCATTGATAATATCTATCGATTTGTGCAAGCTGGAAGCGAAGTTAGTGCGTTAATTGGTCGTTTACCTTCAGCAGTTGGTTATCAACCAACTCTTGCTACAGAAATGGGTGAGTTACAAGAAAGAATT
>CASEST010000066.1 GCA_949290725.1 uncultured bacterium | reverse complement strand
AGAAGGTGGAAGACATACTGGATTCTTATCAAATTACAGACCACAATTCTACTTCCACACAACCGATATTACTGGTACAATTACACTTCCTTCAGGAACTGAAATGGTTATGCCAGGTGATAACGTCAACTTCACTGTTGAATTAATTCACCCAGTTGCTGTTGAAAAAGGTACAAAATTCTCCATCCGTGAAGGTGGTAGAACAGTTGGTGCTGGTACTGTCAGCGAAATTCTTAAATAGTTTAAGATTAATCAAATTAAAAGGACTCATTAAGAGTCCTTTTTTATATGTAAATAAAATTTTAATAAATAAGTATTTTATATTTCTTCGATAATTTTTTTAATAATTTCAACAGTGTTTAAAGCAGATTTATAGGCCATTTCATTATATGTATTGCCATCATCATCATATGAATCGCTTATTCCTTTGATTGAAAGAACAGGAACATTAAATAATTTAGCAGAAATTAATATCCCGATTAATTCCATATCAACGATGTCGCAATTAAAATTGCGATATAAATACTCTCTAGTTTGATTGTCAGCAATAAATCTATTTCCGCTACATAAACTTAAAAGTGGTAAATCTACTATCTTTAGAGCTTTTTCGATCAATTCTTGGTTACAATAAAAATATTTTTGTTTGAATTCATCATGATAGCCGACTCCTAAATGATCTACTGGGTCGGTATCAAAATCATATTGAACCGCTTTTTCAACTATACAGGTATCATATTTATTTAATTTTGGGTTAATTGAACCAACAATCCCATAATTAAATAAATATTCTATGTTATATTTATTAATTAAATAAGTTGTTGCGATTGATGCGAATTCTTGCCCGCAATTAGAATGAATAATATATAAAACTTTATCACCTATTTTATTTCGATAAATTGCAAATGGTTTGTCTTCAATTTCTTCTAATGAGCCACTTTTATTTAATAAAGCAGTTATTTCTTCAATAGTGGCAACGATTAATCCAAATTTTTTCATTTTTTTATTCTATAACAATATTAAACAGCTTCCAACAATAAATCCTAAAAGGAGTATTAAAATGCTATAACGATTTTTTCTTTCGTAAAATAGTTCTGGTAATAATTCAATCAATAAAATAAATAATAAGCTTCCTGATGCGATTGAGAAGATTATTCCATTGACTAAAGAAGATAATGAAAGTGAAAGATAAAAACCAATTATTCCTAAAATAAAAGATACAAGCCCATTTAATGTAGCTAAAGAAGTGGTATAAATTATTTTTTTATTCGCTTCTTTAAATGAATTTCCAATTGAATATCCGATAGTAATATTATGGAAAAATAAAGAAATAGTCATAAGTAATCCACTAAGTGGGAAACCCTCATTATTAAAAAATGTACCTAGAACAAATCCTTCAGGAATATTATGGATTAAAATAGCGAATAAAAAAATAAATGAAGAAACAAGTTTTGAGTTGTTATGTAAAAATTCTTCGCTATGAAGATGGTCATGACAAGTCTCTTTATCATTTTGGTCATGTTGATGGTGTTTGCTTAAGCGATGAACTAATTCATGTAAAGCAAAAAAGAGAATAAAAGTTATTAAGATTACCCCTAAAGAAAGTAAAACACCAAATATTGATTCTTGAAAACTTGCCATCGAGTTCTCAATGCTTTCTGGAATTAATTCGATAAATAATAAGGCCATAATTAAGCCAGTAGAAAATGTAGTTAAAAAAGAAGTTATTTTCTTATAACGATTCTTTAAAATAAATGGAATGATAGAGCCTAAAAACGTTGCTAATATCGTTGCGATGAAGGCAAATATATAAAAATAAACACTGTTCATACCATGTTATTTTACTATCTTTTTTGATAAAATTATAACGATATGAAACAATTATTTATTATTGGCGGTAGTTCTTCAGCGATTTTTCTTTCGCTATTATTGATTAAAGAAAAATGTGATTTAAAAATTAATATTATCGAAAAAAATAAAATTTTAGGAAGGAAGTTGCTAGCTACCGGAAATGGAAGGTGTAATCTATTAAACAATAAGATAGATGAATTCTCTTTTAATAATGAATATACAAAAAATCTCTGTTTGGAAAATATTATTAATTTTGAAATTAATTTTTTTGAAGAATTAGGGATTAAACTCACTAGCATTGGCGATTTGATTTACCCTAATTCTTTTAGCGCTAAATCTTTTACTGATTATCTAATACGAATTTTAAAAAATAATAATGTGAATTTTATAACTGAAACTACCTTCTTAGATTATCAAAAAAATGATAATAAATATAAAATAGTAACCGATAAAATTAATTTCATTGCTGATGCAATAGTTTTTGCTTGTGGAGGAAAAAGTTATCCAAATTTAGGGAGTGATGGAAGGATATTTGATATATTAAAAAAGCATAATTATAAAATTAAAAATTTAAAACCAGGTCTTTCTCCAATTAAAACAGTTGAAAAAGTAAAAGAAATTGAAAATGAAAGAATTAAATGTTTGGTTTCTTTATTTGTAAATAATAAATTAATCTATCAAGAAGATGGTGAAGTTTTGTTTAAAAAAGATGGTATTAGTGGTATATGCATTTTAAATATTTCTTCACTTATTCAGCGAAATAATTATTATCGTCCAGAAATTTCTTTAAATTTATTAACTAATATTACATTAAAAGAATTCTTAAATTTTTATAATGTCTCTAAGGAAAATTTATTATATGGATTATTTAGCGAACGTCTTGCCTTATTCCTTAATAAAGAGATTGAAAAAATATTTAAAAATAAAATAAATAAAAATAATATTAAGCAAGTTTATTCATATTTAAGTGATTTTAGATTAACTTATTTAACTAGTTATGATTTTAAAGACTCGCAAGTTAGTTTGGGTGGAGTTGAGTTTTCTAATTTAACCGAGAATCTAGAATCAAAAAATGAAAGAAAGATATATTTTATTGGTGAGATGCTTGATAGTGACGGACTTTGTGGTGGATATAATTTAATGATTGCTTTCTCTAGTGCTTTAAAGGTTTTTAATAAATTAAAGGAACACTTATAAATTGATAATCAATATTTTTTTCTTCATCGATTTTGATAATTAGGTAACTTCCATCTTCGCCATCACGTGGTCTAGTTAGACTCCCAGGATTAAAAACTAAGATGTTATTGATTTTAGTTGCTAATTTTTGGTGTGTATGGCCAAATAAAAAAATATCACAATTTATTTTTTTAACATATTCGTTGGGCGAAAATAAAAAGGATGGAAGATGACCATGTTCTAGGTGAATTTTTATTCCTTTTACATCAATATCTCGAGTTAAAGGAAAATTTGTTCCATAGTCATTATTTCCTTTGACACACAAAAAACGTTCCATCATATAATCTGGAAGTTCATAATCTCCTAAATGTAAAAAGATGTCTGCATCTCTTTCATTATTAACGATATTACCTAGTTCGACATATGAACCATGGCTATCACTCACAACAATAATTTTCATCTTTTTTATTATACACATATTTTGCTATTGTTATTCTTTTTAAATGGTTATATATTTATTAAGATTATGAAAAATATTGATTTAGCGGAACAAAAGGAAACTCCGTATTTAGATGCTTATAAAAAATATTTAGATGAAAAAACTACAGTTTTTGATGTCCCTGGTCATCATCAAGGAAAAATAAGAACTGATTTCAATAAAGTTTTTGGTCCAACTATTTATAAAAGTGATGTAAACGCACCTCGTGGAATGGATAATTTGTCCCATCCAACCGGAGTTATAAAGAAAGCTCAAGAACTTTTTGCAAAGGCCTGTGGGGCAGATTATGCTAAATTTTTAATTAATGGGAGTAGCGAGGGCAATTTAATTATGCTCATGTCTGCCTTAAAAGCTAATGAGAAGATTTTAATGCCACGAAATGTTCATAAATCTGCTATTAATGGTTTGGTTTTAAGCGGAGCTTTTCCAGTTTTTGTAATGCCAGAGATTGATAAAGAAACTGAGATTGTCAATCAAATCTCTTTTAGATCGTGGAAGAAAGCAATAGATGAGAATCCTGATGCAAAAGCCATTTTCATTATTAATCCAACTTATTTTGGCGCTACCGCAAATCTAAAAAAGATAGTTGATTATGCTCATCAAAAAAATATGATCGTTTTAGTTGATGAAGCTCATGGTTCGCATTTTTATTTTTCATCACATTCACCAATTTCTGCAATGGAAGCTGGGGCTGATATGTCGACTTTATCAATTCATAAAACTGGTGGAAGTTTAACTCAATCTTCCGTTCTTTTAGTAAAAGGAAACCGAGTTTCAAGATACGATGTTATTAAAACTTTTAATTTATTAACAACTACCTCCCCATCGTCTTTATTGATTGCTTCGTTAGACTCTGCTAGGAAATATTTAGTTTTTCATGGTTCAAGAAATGTAAAAAGAATTATTAATTTAGCAAAAATTGCTAGAGAAAGAATCAGCCAAATAAAGGGATTCAAAGCTTTAGGTAAGGACTATTTTAAAAGAAATGGTGCTTTTAATTATGATGAAACTAAAGTAGTAGTTGAGTTAGATAATCTTTCCTTAACTGGGTTTGAATTATATAAAATTTTAAAAGATCGTTACCATATTCAGATAGAACTTGGCGAAACTTATGTTTTTTTGCTTTTATTTACGATTGGGAGTAAGAAAGAGGATGTTGATGTAATCGTCAATGCCTTAGAAAAGATCTCTAAAAAATATTATAAAGAAAATATTGATTATCCTTTAAACAGGTACGCAAATAAAGATTTTCCACCTTTAGCTTTAAGGCCTAGAGAAGCATATCATGCATCTTTAAAAGTTGTTAAACTTTCAAAAGCTTTAAATATGATTTCTAAAGAGATGATTATGACTTATCCTCCAGGTATTCCAGTGATTATTCCTGGAGAAAGATTTACTCAAGCTGTAATTGATGAATTAAGTTATTTTAAAAAGATTAGAGCGAATATTTTAAGCGATTTTGAAGGTGTTAACGAAGTTAGTGTCGTTGATGAAGTAAAAAGTAAAAAGAAATTAAAATAAAAAAATTAAAAAAATCCCTTTTAGTTTGAACCAAAAGGGATTTTAAATTGTATTTATCTTACTGAAAAATTTTTAAAAAATTAACTGATAGTAGATAGGATAATATTCACATTTTTTAAAGTTTTAATAGCGAATATAATTATGAATAGATACATTACATTAACTAAAATTTTATATTGACTTTTTTGTTTTTAAAAAAAATTAAAATACTAAAAAATGTTTCCGTTATTTTCTATAACAAATTTAATATAATATTTTACTAATTCATCTTAATTCTATAAGTTCATTTTAAAATTATAATCTTTAGGAATTATTTGCTTTTTTACCCACGGAAATTTTGGAAATAGAAATAATTTAATACTTTTTACTTTAAATAATTTTAATATTTAGATATTTTAAAAACCCCTTTTACTAAACGATTTTATCTAGTAAAAGGGGTACACTTCTAAATGGGGCGAAATACCGGGATCGAACCGGTGAATGCTTGGTTCACAGCCAAGTGAGTTAACCGCTTCTCCAATTTCGCCATTTATTAAAGCCTTGTTATAATATCATATTCAAGATATTAAATCAATCTAAATCATTCTTTTCGGACTTTAATAATATCATCATCCTTAATTTTTCCGATTAATAAAGAGGAGTTGTCATCATGAGACTGATAGTTGGCTTTAACCTTATTCTCATCAAAATTCGCGTAGCAATATCTACAAAAAGATAGACAAGAATTATAATCACCAATATCTACCATTTTAAGACAGTTACAGTTTGAATTTGGTCGATTAGTATTTTTTCTATATTTCATTTTTTTATCGATTCCTAATTCAGAAAATAAATTTTTTACATATTCTTTATTGATACATGAACCATTAATAAAACCATATTCCAAAAACTTTTCTTTCTCTCCACAAGTAAAGATTTTAATATTATATGAAGAGGTTATTTTCTGCATCTCACTTGCTAAATAATTTTTCTCTTTTTCGTTTAATTCTTTAATTTTTAGATATTCATGATTGTTTTTTAATGTATTTTTGTATAAATCAACAAAAGAAATTACAACATAGCTAATAAAGTTGCCCACTTCAGAAATTAGTTTATTAAAAGCTTTTAAATGATATGAGATTGTATATTTATTATTAATAATTATTGGGTCATAACGTAAAAAAATACGATTTTTTCCATATTTTCTAGCTAAAAATCTTATATCCTCGATAACTGTTTTTTTATTATTAGCGATTATTGGTTCAATATCTTTATTATATGGGGTTAATGTTATATGGAAAATGAAAGGAATAGGAAGCAAACTAGATATTTTATCGAGATATGGTAAAAATGGATGAATATTTTTTGTGCAAAACACTAATAAATCAACATCATTAAAATAAATCCTAGATACTAATTTGTTATAAAAAGGATTTCTAACATCAACATATCCTTCTTTGACGCGGTTAAAAAACCATAAAGGATAGTAGCTACAAATATCTGTTCGTCCACTAATAAATAAAATCATATAAAAAATAACTTAGTCTCCTAAGTTATTTTCGGTTTAATTATAGTTTCTTAACCCATAAACCATGGAGGTTACAGTATTCATAAACCTTTAATGGTTTTTCATTTTCAATAGTGAAATCTGCAACAGGTTTAGCGTCATGAGCTAAATCAACTCTATGAACAGCTTTATCAGTTACTAAATAGATGAAAGCAATATGATGTTCTTCACTCATAGGATGTTCGACACTGCCAACTTGAACATGAACATGATTTCCCTCTACTTTAACAACAGGTACATGTTTTTCTAAAGCTGCATCAGTGTCATTTGCTTTTAATTCGCTCATTGGTTCGCCGCAGCAGAATGTTTGGCAACCATGTGTACCAGGCAAAAGTTCAACAATTTTGCCACATTTTTGACATTTAAATAATTTAATTTCCATATTTTTCCTCACTTGTTTCTTAAATTATAATCCTACTTTATTAAATTAGGAAAGAATATGCATCACTTAATTTATTTTTTTATTCTAATTGTAAGGCGAATTAGTTAGATAATATGTTATAATTTTTTTAGTTTATGAGGTGATAAAAATGTATTTAAAAAGATTAGTTACTAAAGACACTTATTATGTTGGCGCAAGTGATCGTAGACTTGCATTATTCGAAAATATTTATCCTTTAGAAAATGGCGTTTCTTATAATTCGTATGTCATTTTAGATGAAAAAACTTGTTTATTGGACACTGTTGACCCATCTGTTAGTGATGTTTTCTTTGAAAAAGTTGCAGACGTTTTAGAAGGAAAAAAACTTGATTATTTAATTGTCAATCATATGGAACCTGACCATTCTAGCGAGATTGCAAAAGTTATTAGCAAGTATCCTGAAGTTTGTGTCGTAACCAATGACAAAGCTTATGCGATGTTTAAAAATTTTAACGATAATCAAGAGATTAAAAACTTAATTTTAGTTAGAGAAGGAGATACTCTTTCATTAGGCAAACATACTTTAACTTTCGTTAATGCTCCTATGGTTCACTGGCCAGAAGTTATGGTTACTTATGATTTATTTAGTAAGACTTTATTTTCTGCTGATGCTTTTGGAACTTTTGATGCATTAAATGGTAATTTATTTGCTCATGAAATGGATTTTGTTCATGATCATTTAGATGAAGCAAGAAGATATTATACAAATATTGTCGGTAAATACGGCACTCAAGTTCAAGCGATTTTAAAGAAAGCTTCAACGATTGAAATTGAAACAATCTGTCCTTTACACGGGCCAATCTGGAGACAAAATATCCCATTCTTTATTAACTTATATGATAAATGGTCTAGATATGAACCAGAAGAAAAGGGCGTTTTGATTGTCTATGGTTCGATTTATGGAAATAGCGAAAAAGTTGCTAATTTAATTGCTGACTCCTTAAGTAATGAAGGTATTCGCAACATTCATATGTATGATGCTTCAAAAACTGATAAATCATATTTGGTAGCTGAAACTTTTAAATATTCGCATTTAGTTGTTGTTTCTTCAACTTATAATATGGGAATCTTTACTCCAGTTGAAGAATTCTTATTAGATCTAAAATATCATAATATGCAAAATAGAACCGTTGCTTTAGTCGAAAATGGTTCCTGGGCACCAAACTCATTATCTTTAATGAGAAAAATCTTTAATGAAATGAAGAATATTACTTTGTTGGACGATGTATCTTTTACTATTAAATCAGCTATTAAAAGCGAACAAAAAGAAGATGTTAAAAAATTGGTTGAAAAAATTGCTGCTGACTTCCCAAAAGCTAGTTTAGATGAAAACCCATTATTTAATATTTCTTATGGTTTATATGTTTTAACTTGTAATGACGGCAAAAAAGATAATGGTATGATTTTAAATACCGTTAATCAAGTCGCTGAAAATCCAACTAAAATTATGTTCACAATTAATAAACATAATTATTCTGGAGAAGTTATTTCAAAGACAAAGAAAGCTAATATTTCGATTTTGACCACTAATACACCATTTTCTATTTTTAAAAACTTTGGTTTCCAAAGTGGAAAAGATGTAGATAAATTTAGTGAATTTAAAAATTATGCTTATTCAAAAAACGGTTT